>CAMDSN010000040.1 GCA_945907225.1 Flavobacterium psychrophilum
TACTTCGGCAAGAGAAACATTCCCTTTTATTTCTGAGGATAATGAATTGTACTTTTCTTCAGACGGGCAGCCTGGAATTGGAGGATTGGATATATTTATAACTAAATTACCTAAAGACGGTAGTCTTAACTTCTCTAAAGTGCTGAACATTGGTGAGGAAGCTAACAGTTCTAAAGATGATTTTGCATTTATTATCAATTTTAAAACTAAAAAAGGTTTTTTTAGCTCTAATAGAGATGGTGGAAAAGGAAGTGATGATATTTATAAATTTCAAGAGAATAAACCAATATGGTGTGAACAAATTCTAAGTGGAGTAATTACAGATGAGGATACAAAACTGATTTTACCGAATACTACACTAATCTTACTTGATAGCAATTTAAATAAAATTAACCAAACCGTTTCTGACTCACAAGGTAAATATGAATTTAAAGAAGTCGTTTGTGGTACTAAATATTATGTAAGAGCTTCTCATGATGGATACCAAACTAAAGAAGTGGGTGTTGTTATTGGAAAAGAAACTGGTAAAACAGTACTTGATATCGAATTAAAACCAGATACATGCAAAATTAAAATTGGTGATAATTTAGCCAATTGCTTCAAAATAAAAATCATTTACTTTGATTTAGACAAATGGAATATTAGACCAGATGCAGCTATAGACTTAGCTAAACTTTTAGATGTACTTGAGCAAAATCCTACTATGAAAATTAACATAAGATCTCACACCGATTCTAGAGCTTCTATTAACTATAATAAAAAATTGTCTGCTAATAGAGCAAAAGCAACTAAAGATTGGTTGATTAAAAACGGAATTAATGCCGACAGACTTTCTTCTGAAGGATTAGGTGAGAGCGAATTAACTAATAAATGTTCCGATGGTATAGATTGCTCTGAAGAGGAACACCAACTTAACAGAAGATCTGAATTTATTGTAACTGAACTTTAAATTTTTAAAAAATAGAATCTGATACAAAAAGCACCCCTAATGGGTGCTTTTTGTATATTTGATAAATGAAAATTACTAGGATATTTAAAACTTTTTTTGAAAGCGAAAAGTCAGCAGGATTAATTTTAATCGGTTGTACTTTACTATCGCTATTCATAGCAAATTCTATTTGGAGTGACCATTATTTACATTTTTGGAACCAAAAAGTGTCAAATCATGAAATAACACATTGGATAAATGATGGATTGATGACCCTATTTTTTTTACTAATCGGACTTGAATTAGAACGTGAAGTATATGCAGGAGAATTATCTAATATTAAAAATGCCTTATTGCCAATTTCTGGTGCACTGGGGGGAATGCTTCTACCAGCTGGTATATTTTTAATGCTAAATTTTGGATCAAAAACACAATCTGGAGGAGGGATTCCAATGGCGACCGATATAGCTTTTGCATTAGGAATACTATCACTTCTCGGAAATAGAGTCCCTATTTCCCTAAAAATATTTTTGACAGCTTTGGCTGTAATTGACGATTTAGGTGCTATTTTAATTATTGCAATTTTTTATAATGGAAATTTAAATTGGTGGAATTTAAGTATTGCACTTTCAATTTTTGGCGTTTTATTAGTACTGAACCGAATGAAAATTCACAATCTTATCCCTTATATCATTGGTGGTATATTTATGTGGTACTTCATGCTGAATTCAGGCGTACATGCAACAATAACTGGCGTACTATTGGCCTTTGCAATTCCTTTTAGTGATGGAAGCAAAAAATCACCCTCAATTATCTTACAGAATTTTCTACATAGTCCGGTTGCCTACTTCATATTACCTGTATTTGCACTTGCCAATACGGCTATTTTATTTAATTCAAATTGGGAAGTGGGACTCACTAATAATTATACAATCGGAATCGCATTGGGATTATTAATTGGAAAACCAATCGGCATTTCTCTTTTTAGCTATTTAGCTGTAAAACTAAAAATATGCTCACTCCCTAGCGATATAAATTGGAAGTCAATAATTGGCATTGGTTTTTTGGGCGGTATCGGATTCACAATGTCTATTTTTATAACACTTCTTGCTTATGATGAAATTGTACAAATTGACAATTCAAAAATAATGATATTACTATCCTCTCTTATTGCTGCAATAATTGGTTTTTTCTTTTTAAAGACTGTTTTAAAACCTACAATTAATAGTACTCAAATGGAATAAATTGAGGCTATCGCTACAGTTTAATACCATTTTTTTCTTTTAAAATAATAGATCATTCCAAGCAACAGAATTAACATACATCCCATAATAATAAAGTAACCATATTTCCAGTGCAACTCAGGCATATTGTCAAAGTTCATTCCGTAAATCCCTACAATAAACGTTAATGGCATGAAAAAAACTGAAACCACAGTTAGTGTCTTCATTACTTCATTCATCTTATTATTTTGTGTTGAAAAATAAAAATTAGAAGCCGTATCTAATGTTGTCAAATCATACTCTATCTGTTCTAATAACTCCAAACTTTTTTGATATAAACGATCAAAAAAACTATAGTTATTATCATCAATGGCATTAAAAACATTATCGTATTTTATATTTTTTATGTCATATAATGAATCGCGTAACGGAATAATCGAACGTTTTAGAAAATTAAAATTATCCCTATGCTTTTCTATACCTTCTAATATTATCGGATTAGTACTAGATTTAGACAAATTAATTAATTCTTCAACACCGTCTTCCTCATTATCAATTGTTATATAATAATTATCAATTACAGCGTCAAGTAATAAATACAATAAATAATCTGCTTTTTTATTTCTAACAATGCCCGAATGAGTTCGTATTCGTTCCCTAATATGTGTAAAAAAATCACTCCTTTTTTCTTGAAAAGAAACCAAAATATCTTTCTTTAGAAGAAAACTAATTTGCTCAGAATTTATACTATTACTATTTTCAGTTGGTAATAATGAATTAATATTAAAAAACAAGACCTCTTCATTTTCATGAAGCTTTGTTCTTTTAGTTGTATTCAAAATATCACCAAGCATAAAATTATCAACATTCAAAAACGTTCCTATCGATTTTATTGTATCTACATCGTTTAATCCATGAACGTTGAGCCAATTAATTTTTGAAGAATCAACCGATTTTTTTAATTGATTAGTCATAAAATTATCATACTCGATTATATCTTCAGAATCGTATACAAATAATTGTAACTCTGTTTTGGTTGATTTATGACTTCCCGTATATTCTAAATTGGAAGGCTGAACTTTTTTTCCTTTTTTGTATTTTATTTTTCTCACGAATTCTAAATTTGTTTAAATTTAGTACTATTTCTTTTTTAAAAAGTATTTTTACAAAAAATCATTTTATGCAAACGTTACTAATTAACATAAAAGAACTTCTTCAAGTAAGAGAAAGCGCATTAGAAAAGGTATGTGGAAGTGAAATGGCAAGTTTGCCTACAATAAAGAATGCTTTTTTATTAATTAATAATGATGTGATAGAGGATTTTGGACCTATGAACGATTGTCCTAAACTAGAATATGATATTACTATTGATGCTACCGGAAAAACAATTTTACCTACTTGGTGTGATAGTCATACGCATATTGTTTATGTTGGTAATCGTGAACAGGAATTTGTTGATCGAATTAATGGACTTAGCTACGAAGAAATTGCTAAAAAAGGCGGTGGGATATTAAATTCGGCAAAGCAACTAAATGAAGCAACAGAGGACGAACTGTATCAACAATCTAAAAAAAGAGTAGAAGAAATTATTAAACAAGGAACGGGTGCTGTTGAAATTAAATCAGGCTACGGATTGACTACAGCAGGTGAACTAAAAATGCTTCGTGTCATAAAAAAATTAGCTGACAATTATCCCATTCAAATTAAAGCAACTTTTCTCGGTGCTCATGCTTTTTCAAAAGATTTTAAAGACAATCATTCGGGTTACATAGATTTATTAATAAATGAAATGTTACCCCAAATTAGCAATGAAAATCTCGCCGATTTTATAGACGTATTTTGTGAAACTGGTTATTTTTCAACTGAAGAGACAGCACGTATACTAGAAGCCGGTAAAAAGTTTGGCTTGAGAGCAAAAATTCATGTCAATCAATTTACAGCAATTAACGGAATTGAAGTGGGTGTGAAATTTGATGCACTCTCTGTTGATCATCTCGAAATCGTAACTGATCATGACATCGAAATACTCAAAAACTCAGCTACCATTGCTGTTGCGCTTCCTAGTTGCTCCTATTTCTTGAGTATTCCTTACACACCGGCAAGAGAGTTGATAACTGCAGGCCTACCAATTGCATTAGCCTCCGATTATAATCCGGGGAGTTCACCCTCTGGTAATATGAACTTTGTTGTAGCTACTGCCTGCATAAAAATGAAACTAACCCCCGAGGAGGCTATAAATGCCGCCACACTAAATGGTGCTTATGCTATGGGAATTTCTCATTCACACGGTAGTATAACTAAAGGTAAAAAGGCGAATTTAATCATCACAAAACCATTAAATTCTTATTATGAAATGGCCTATTATTTTGGTTCCAACCTGATAGATCAGGTGATGTTAAACGGCAAATTTGTAAAATAAAAAGCCCTTTCAAATAAATGAAAAGGCTTAAAATGATTTGGATTTATTTTTATTTCAAACTAAAACTTGTTTTTGAAACCAATTCGTTTTTATCAAATACGTTTACATAATAATTTCCTTTAACAAAATCTTTACCAAGCAATTGTTCGGAAACTTCTACCGTTTTATTTTCATATTTAACTGTAGTTGTAAAGCTATAGGTAAGTGATAATTCACCAAAGTAAATGGTATGCTTAGCACCCAATACATTGTTTTTGGCATCAATTACTTGAACATAATACATCTTGTCTCCTGACTTTGCTATTTTATTTTCAGCAATACTAAAATTAATTTTTAGCATATCCGTCCTTTGGGCTTTATCCGTTTCTATTTGCTTACCTGAAGTTTTTAATTTATAAGAAGCCGCTTTTAAATTCACTACACTCAATTTAGATCCTTTTTCAACAGTTTTAGCTAAATCTTCATTTTGGCTTACGAGAACCTCATTGTATTTTTTATTGTCTTCTAAAACTACATTTGTGCTGTCTAAATTCGTGGTTAAAGTCTCATTTTGCTTTTTTAACACTTCTATTTCCTGCATTAAATTTTGCATTTTTTTCTCTAAGGCTTTAAACTCTTTTTTATATTTCTGTAACGAAGTAACATCCCCATTTGAAGATTTTAATTCGGCCATCAATTTTTGTACTTTATCTCGCTCCGCTATCAATTCGTCTGACATCTCAGTATTTTCAGCAATAGCTACGTCATAAGTAGATCTAAGTTCTTCTAAATCTTTCATCATTGAATCTTTTTCAGAATTAACTGTTACGATAGTAGTTTCCAATACAGTTTGATTTTCTTTTAAATTAAAAATGTAAAATAAACACCCGCCTAATAGAATAATTAATATTCCTATAATAAACAGTAAAATCGGGTTGTAATTTTGAGTTTTCATTTGTTGTTTTTTTAATGATATTTAGACATATCAAATTAGATCACAAAATTAGACTTTTTTATTATATTTTTGACCAAATTATTTTTTAGATGGATAACATAATTCCGTTTACGAGTTCCGATTTAGTTAAAGTTACCAATCATCGAAGTGGTGAAGTTAAATTTGGCGAACGAATGCAAACAATACCAAAAGATCATGATTTTCATGACTTTATAAAAAATTGCGATGCAAAATATGTACTATTTGGTATTCCAGAAGATGTTGGAATAAGAGCAAATTTTGGACGACCTGGAGCCTACTCGGCTTGGGAAAGCGCATTAAATAGTATTGCCAACATACAACACAATCGTTTTTGCAAAGGAAACCAAATTCTAGTTTTGGGTTCACTCAATGTTAGTGAAGAAATGGAAGCCGCAAAATTATTAGATTTTCACACAACTTCAGATAGAAAGAAATTAAGTGCTTTAGTTGAAAAAATTGATAGAGAAGTCGTGCATATCATTAGCTGTTTAATAAAATATGGAAAAACACCTATAATCATTGGTGGGGGCCATAATAATGCATACGGAAATATAAAGGGAACAGCGCTTGCACTAGGAAAACCAATAAATGCTATAAACTTTGATGCGCATTCTGATTTTAGAATACTAGAAGGAAGACACAGTGGTAACGGATTTTCATATGCATTTGAAGAAGGTTTTCTTAAAAAGTATTTTATTTTTGGTTTACACGAAAATTATACTTCTAAAAGTGTCTTGGATAATTTAAAAAAAATTGATAGTCGCATTTCTTTTAATACTTATGATGAAATTAAAATTAGGCAACAAAAAAAGTTTCAACATGAACTTAACACGGCAATTGATTTTATAAAAAATGATCCTTTTGGGATCGAAATCGATTTGGATGCAATACCAAATATTGCAAGTAGCGCTATGACCTTGAGTGGTTTCTCAATAGAAGAACTTAGGCAATTTATTAGTTTTTTTGGCAAAAATAGTAATGCTACTTATTTACATATTTGCGAAGGTGCGCCTGAATTAGGAGAAGAAAAAAATAATCACTTAATAGGAAAATTAATAGGTTATTTGGTAACTGATTTTATAAAATCAAAAAAAGAACTTATCTAGTATGAAGTTATAAATTTAGTGTTTTTGGCTTGATTACTATAGTTCCATTGTTTGTAAATAAAAAAACTCATTAGTTTTAACGCATAATTCATAATTTTAAAAGCCTATCTTTGCTTTCACTTGCTACTAAATCGCAAGTTTATACTATGTTATTTGAAGAATTATCACTTTCAAAAAGTATTCAAAGAGCCGTTTTTGAAGAAGGATATACTAGCCCCACACCCATTCAACAAAAAGCAATTCCTTTTATTTTAGACGGAAAGGATTTAGTTGGTTGCGCACAAACCGGTACCGGAAAAACTGCAGCATTCGCAATTCCAATTATTCATAATCTGCATAGAATGGTTGGGTCATCCAAAAAAACTAAAGTAATTCGATGCCTGGTGGTTACACCAACTAGAGAATTAGCAGTTCAAATTGGAGAAAGTTTTGACACCTATGGAAAATATACAAATATCCGTCAGATAACTATTTTTGGTGGTGTTTCGCAAGTACCACAAGTAGATCAATTAAAAAAAGGAGTTGATATTTTAATTGCTACGCCCGGAAGACTATTAGATTTACACAAGCAAGGCTTCATCGATTTTGATCACTTACACTATTTGGTTTTAGATGAATCTGATTTGATGCTAGATATGGGCTTTATAAATGATGTGCGTAAAATTGTTAAATTGGTTCCAACCAATAGACAAACCTTACTTTTTTCTGCTACTATGCCCATGGCAATTCGAGAATTAGCAGATACTTTTTTAAACAAACCCGAATATGTTTCGGTGACACCAGTATCCTCAACTGCTGAAATAATTGAACAAAAAATTTATTTTGTAGCAAAAGAAGACAAACGTGGTTTACTATATCATCTAATACGAAATGAAAACTTAAGTAATGTATTGGTTTTTGTAAGAACCAAACATGGAGCAGACAATGTTGTAAAAGCACTAAAAAAACATGGTGTTAATGCTGAAGCAATTCATGGCGATAAATCACAAACAGCTCGACAAAGGGTGTTAGACCAATTTAAAAATAAAGAAATAACCGTTTTGGTGGCAACCGATATTGCTGCGAGAGGAATTGACATCGAAAGTCTGCCTTATGTAATTAATTTTGACTTACCAAATATTCCTGAAACCTACGTGCATCGTATTGGAAGAACGGGCAGGGCAGGAAATGTTGGAATTTCAATTTCATTTTGTAGCAAAGATGAAGAAACTTATTGGAAAGATATTCAAAAATTGATCAAGGTTACTGTAAAAACCATTAAAGACCATCCATTCCCTTGGAAGGAAGAAATGCCTGATCCCGAAGCCAAACCCGATTTTAGAAATAAAACAAAAGTGGAGGGAAAAGAAAGCAATTCGAGAAAATCGGAAGCATCTAAAAAAAATAAAAAACGCTGGTATTAATCAGTTTCTCTATTGGTTTTAACTTGATTGTGAATAACTTGATATAGTTTCACAGGTTCAAAAGGTTTTACAATTACATCATTCATTCCTGCAGAAATAGCTTGTTCAACAACTTCTTGTTTATCAAAAGCTGTTAAGGCAATAACGGGTATTTTGATTCCCATTTCTCTTATTTTACGTGTGGTATCAAATCCGTTAATTAGAGGCATATTTATATCCATTAAAATGATATCAAATTCTTGTCTTTCAAGTGCAATTAATGCGGCGTAACCATCATCAACAATAGTACAATCCATATTACTACTCGTTATTATTTTCTTTGTAACTACTTGATTTATTTTATTATCCTCAACAACCAGAATAGAATATAATTTATCCGAAGAAAGATCTACTTCGATGTTATTTATTATCTCTATTGATTTGGCTTCATCATATTCAAAACCAATGGTAAATGAGAAAGTTGAACCTACATTTTCCTCACTCTCTAAATGAATTTCACTATCAAATAATTTAACCAAACTTGACACAATAGACAAGCCCAAGCCTGTTCCTTGGTAATCTTCATCTTTTCTTTCAATTTGAACAAATTTATCAAAAACCTTATCTTGATATTCTGCGGCAATACCATATCCATTATCTTTAATCTTAAATTCAATAAAGTAAAATTTATTTTCTATTCGATTTAATTCGGCGCTAATTAGAACTTCTCCATTTTTTGTAAACTTCAAAGCATTACTAACCAAATTCATAATTATTTGAGACAAACGAAGCTTGTCACCTATCAAAAATTCGGGTATGGCTGTATCTATTTCAACTGAGAGTTTGTTATTGTTTTTATCAGCAATATATTCAACCGAATTTTTTATCATAGTAATTTCATCGGTTAGATTAAAAATCAAACTTTCAAGAACAATTCGCTTCTCTTCAATCTTATTTATTTGAAGAATATCGTTCACTAGAGAAAGTAAATATTTGGCAGAAAATTTTAGAGATTTTAAATTTGGGTTATTAGCAAGTTCTTTATGCTCTTCTAAAATGATATTAGTAATTCCAATAACTCCGTAAAGTGGTGTTCGCAATTCATGAGTAATTGTAGATACAAACTGAGATTTAAGTTGGTTAGCATCTTCAGCTACCTGTTTTGCTATTGCCAATTCTTCATTAACCAATTTCAATTCAATGTTAATTTGCTCTCTTAGCTTGATATTTTTGTATAATGTCAAAAGCAATAGAATTAAAATTATTAGGATAACTATAAATAAAATAACTATACTATTTGAACTCTTGGCTTTTTCCTTTTGCTTTTGCTCAATTTGCGCTAATGTGTTCTTATATTCATCTAACTCAATTTGAACTGCTGTTTTTTGTAGCGCATCTATTTTGACATTGTTAAATATAGCAGTCTGTAACGAATCCTTTTTAGCTTTGTACTTGGAAGCCTTTTGTAGATCATTAAAATGGGTATAGTGACTCTCTAGATTTTCATAAATATTAATCAAAAACGAATCAAATTTGGAATTGATAGCAAATTGCTCCGCAGTAAAATAATAGCTTTCAGCTTTTGCCTTTTGATTTAAATTAGTATTATAAATTCCCAATAACGTTGAAAGATTCATTTTTGCCTCCTCGGAGCCCTGTGACAAAATTGAATCCTCTATTTCACTGATTATGGAATTGCCTTCATCGTATTTATACAATGAAAAATAAGCGGAAGCTAAATTGAGTTTTGTATATTCTATTTGCTCTTTATCCTTGTTCTTTACTGCGTAATGAAGTGATTTTTTATAATAGTCAATACCTTTTTTAACATCAATTTGATTAAAATAATAGACACTACCTAAATTTCCATAAATCCAGTTATAAAGTTTGTCATTATTTACTTTTTTGGCGTAAAAAAGAGCTTTTTCATAAAATTGAATTGCATTTTTTGAATCGGAACATTCATTAAAAATAACACCAATGGTATTATAAGACTGAGCGATATATAAATTATCATTACATTCAAAGGAAATAACTAAAGCTTGTTTAGAATAATCTAATGCTTTATCATAATTTGAGGAATTATATTCCAGTACAGCTAGATTTATAAGTTTTTTTATTTCAGCTATATCTTCTTTGGCCTCTTGAGCACTTATAGAAGTATAACAAAAAATAAAAAAAATA
>CAMDSN010000041.1 GCA_945907225.1 Flavobacterium psychrophilum
CTTCATGCAGGGACGCCGATGTATTTCCCAAATGAAATTGATTTTGCGGGAGAATCTGCCCCGATACAAGTATCTGATGTTAAAGAAAGATTGGATCGCGAATTAATAGTTAATGCTAATTTACATGCTTCCACAGTTTTAATAATTAAAAGGGCTAATAGGGCTTTCCCGGTAATTGAACCAATTCTTCAGAAGTATAATATACCAGATGATTTTAAATATTTAGCCGTAATTGAGAGTGCACTAACTAATGCGGTATCGCCTGCAGGTGCTAAAGGTGTTTGGCAGTTCATGCCTAATACAGCTAAGGAAAAGGGGATGGAAGTTAATGATATTGTTGATGAACGTTACCATCTTGAAAAATCAACTATTGCTGCCTGTAAATATTTGATTTCAGCTAAAGAAAAATTTGGGTCTTGGACATTAGCTGCTGCATCATATAATGCAGGGGTGGCTGGGATTGATAAAAAACTTGAAGAACAAAAAGTGACTAATTATTATGACTTATCTTTAGTAGAAGAGACATCTCGTTATATTTTTAGAATTTTAGCATTAAAAGAAATTATGAAAAATCCCACTAAGTATGGATTTACAATTTTTTCTGCAGACTTATACCCTCAAATTCCTTCAAAAATTGTAAAAGTTGATACCACTATAAATAATTTGGCACATTTTGCTATTTCACAAGGAATAAATTATAAGATTCTAAAAATTCACAATCCATGGCTTCGTGACAAAAGACTGCCTAATCCAAACAAAAAAACATACGAAATAGAAATTCCGTTATCTGGGTATTAATTATAAGAACAAGAAATTATTACATTTTCTTCATTTGCCCTTTTAACATTGTAATTTGTTCCTTAAGCATATTTTGTTTGTCCAATTTTTTTGCCTCGTTTAATAGTGCGGTGGCTTCCATTTTACGTTTTCTTGACATCGCTATACCAGCCAAATTTAATTTAGCAACAGCCAAATCCATATCTAAACTCAAACCCAATTCAACTGCTTTTTTAAAAAACTTCTCCGATTGATGAATGTTTGTTTGTGACATCATCAAACCATGTAAATAATTGTAATATCCTTGTTGTTTTCTTACTAAAGCTGTTTCTGGATTTCTTATTTTGTCTAGCCAAACTTTTGCGCCTGCAAAATCTTGTTTTCTTAGTTTTAAGAATGCTAAAAGTATAAATTCATTTTTGAAATAAAGAAAAAGTGGAATAATGCTTATTATAATCAGAAAGATACCATTCCCAAGCTCTCCTTCATAAAACCTCCAAATACTACAAGCTACTAATAAAGCAACTATAATTAATTTAATAAATCTGTGAAACATATGTTATTTTTTTATAAGCACAAAGGTAATAAAAGGAATTGAAAATATTTTTATAAAACTACTTGTATGAAAAAAAAAGGTTTGTATATTTGCACTCGGTTTTTGAAGAGCCGTTTTACATCAAAATTAATACAAGATTTTAAAGAAATAGAGATATGAGCAAAAGAACGTTTCAACCATCGAAAAGAAAGAGAAGAAATAAACACGGATTTATGGACAGAATGGCTTCTGCAAATGGAAGAAAAGTCCTTGCGCGTAGAAGAGCGAAGGGAAGACATAAGTTAACTGTATCATCTGAACCAAGACATAAGAAATAATGATTTTAACTAATCGTTATAAGGCCGTTACTTTTATTAGTAGCGGCTTTTTTTTAACTTGTTTATAAATATTGATAAGTTTCAAATAGCACATTTTTCATTTAGCATCAAACGAATTATTTTTGAAAAACACACAACTAAAATAAATACTAAAATGCCCAAAGACAATTCTATTAAATCAGTTTTAATTATCGGTTCTGGACCAATCGTTATTGGGCAAGCCTGCGAATTTGATTATGCTGGTTCACAATCGGCCCGTTCCATAAGAGAAGAGGGAATTGAAGTTATACTTATTAACTCAAATCCTGCCACAATTATGACAGATCCGAGTATGGCTGATCATGTTTACTTACTGCCATTAACAACCAAGTCGATACTTCAAATTCTTAAAGCTCATCCACAAATTGATGCTGTTTTGCCAACCATGGGTGGTCAAACTGCTTTGAATTTATGTTTGGAAGCAGATGAGAAAGGGATTTGGGATGATTTCAACGTTAGAATGATAGGTGTTGATGTTAATGCCATTAATGTTACTGAAGATAGAGAAAAGTTTAAACAACTATTGGAAAGAATTGGGGTTCCAACTGCGCCTGCAAAGACGGCTACTTCATTTTTAAAAGGTAAGGAAATTGCGCAAGAGTTTGGATTTCCACTAGTAATTCGTCCGTCTTTTACATTAGGAGGAACAGGGGCAGCGTTTGTTCATTCAAAAGAAGAGTTTGATGAAAAACTCACGTATGGTTTAGAAATGTCACCAATTCATGAAGTTCTTATTGACAAGGCATTATTAGGTTGGAAAGAATACGAATTGGAATTACTACGAGATAAAAATGACAACGTAGTCATAATTTGTTCTATAGAAAATATGGATCCTATGGGAATTCACACAGGAGATTCTATAACCGTAGCTCCTGCAATGACATTATCAGATACTACCTTTCAAAAAATGCGCGACATGGCCATTTTAATGATCCAATCTATTGGAAATTTTGCAGGTGGTTGTAATGTCCAATTTGCAGTTTCACCAGATGAAAAAGAAGATATTGTAGCAATAGAAATTAACCCTAGAGTTTCCCGTTCTTCGGCACTAGCCTCAAAAGCTACTGGATACCCAATTGCTAAAGTAGCTTCTAAATTGGCACTAGGTTATTTATTGAATGAACTTCCGAATCAAATCACAAAATCAACTTCAGCTTTATTTGAACCTACATTAGATTATGTAATTGTAAAAATCCCGAGATGGAATTTTGATAAATTTGAAGGTGCCGACAGAACATTGGGCTTGCAAATGAAATCTGTTGGGGAAGTTATGGGAATTGGACGTTCATTTCAAGAGGCATTGCATAAAGCCACCCAATCCCTAGAAATAAAGAGAAACGGTTTGGGTGCTGATGGTAAAGGATATAAAAACTATGAGCAAATTATTGAAAAATTAACTTTCGCTAGTTGGGATAGAGTTTTTGTAATTTATGATGCAATAGCAATGGGAATTCCATTGAGCCGAATTCATGAAATCACAAAAATTGATATGTGGTTTTTGAAACAATATGAAGAATTATATGCTTTAGAGAAAGAAATCTCTAAGTATGATATTACAAATCTTCCAAAAGAGTTACTGCTTGAAGCCAAACAAAAAGGGTATGGTGACAGACAAATTGCCCATATGTTAAAATGTTTGGAAAGTCAGGTTTATAAACTACGTGACGAAATGAATGTGAAACGGGTATATAAATTAGTAGATACTTGTGCGGCAGAATTTAAAGCATTGACACCCTATTATTATTCTACTTTTGAAGCAGAAGTTGAAATGGCTTCAGGGGAGCGCTTTGTTCATAATGAAAGTATAGTTACAGAGAAAAAGAAAGTAGTAGTTTTAGGATCCGGACCAAATAGAATTGGACAAGGAATTGAGTTTGATTATTCATGTGTTCATGGGGTGTTAGCGGCAAAAGAATGTGGTTATGAAACCATTATGATTAATTGCAATCCGGAAACGGTCTCCACCGATTTTGACACGGCAGATAAATTGTATTTCGAACCTGTTTTTTGGGAACATATTTATGACATCATTAGACATGAAAAACCAGAGGGAGTAATTGTTCAATTGGGGGGTCAAACAGCTTTAAAACTTGCAGAAAAATTATCTAAATACGATATAAAAATTCTTGGAACTTCATTTGATGCTTTAGATTTAGCTGAGGACAGAGGTCGTTTTTCAGAATTATTGACTGAATTAAAAATTCCTTTTCCCAAATTCGGAATAGCCGAAAATGCAGATCAAGCATCTGCCTTAGCTGATGTTTTAGACTTTCCTTTATTAGTAAGACCTTCCTATGTTTTGGGTGGGCAAGGAATGAAAATTGTAATTAACAAGCAAGAACTAGAGGAACATGTTATCGATTTATTAAAAAACATTCCTGGCAATAAGCTTCTCTTAGATTATTACCTTGACGGTGCCATAGAAGCAGAAGCTGATGCTATTTGTGATGGAGAAAATGTGTATATAATTGGTATAATGGAGCATATAGAACCCTGTGGAATTCATTCAGGAGATTCAAATGCTACTTTACCACCTTTTAATTTAGGGGAGTTTGTAATGCAACAAATTAAAGATCATACAAAAAAAATTGCTTTAGCCCTTCGAACAGTTGGCTTAATAAACATTCAGTTTGCAATCAAAGAGGATATGGTGTATATAATTGAAGCCAATCCAAGAGCCTCACGAACAGTTCCGTTCATAGCCAAAGCCTATGGGGAACCCTATGTGAATTATGCAACAAAAGTAATGTTAGGTGTAAATAAAGTAACAGATTTTAAGTTTAATCCTATCTCTAAAGGTTTTGCAATAAAACAGCCCGTTTTTTCATTTAGTAAGTTTAAAAATGTGAACAAAGCTTTAGGCCCTGAAATGAAATCTACGGGAGAAAGTATCTTGTTTATAGACGATTTGAAAGATGATCAATTTTACGAATTATATTCAAGAAGAAAGATGTATTTGAGTAAATAAATTTAAATTGGAGTCAATCCATTTTTACTTATAGTTCCTAAATAGTCTTTTATATTTAATATGATTTTAATAATGGATATGTATAATTGCCGATTAATTTTCATTTATGACATATTCTAAATTTTTACCATTCCAAGTGCCTTGAAATTTGTAGGGTAAAAATCGGGCAAACATTTCTTCTTTATACCATTTTAATTTTCTAGTTAATAAAACTACTTCTTTGTGTTTTTCATTTTTATAAGCATAATCTATCATTTCTGCTTGTGTACTCCATATACTTATGGTGGCTTGCTGAATTAATGGCCATTCGCCAACACCAATTGAAAATACTAATCCTTTATAGTTTTCTAAGCTTTTACTAACTTTTCCGACTCGTCTCCAAAAAGAAATTAATTTTGAAATACGAATGCTTGCTCGTGTTAAAACCATAACAGGCTTGTTTAAGTGAAGTTCAGCATTCTTTTCAAATGGTTGAATTCCATCCCATTTTCCATGTGCTTCTGCAGAATTTGCATATATAGTAAGTATTTCATTGCATTTCGATTTATATCGCTGGAAGAATTGGTTTGTTGAAAAAAAATCGTTCGCCATTTCTTCTGAAGTCCAAACACATAAAAGACCATATGTTCCTAGATTTGGTTTTGAACTAAACCCGTTTTCAGCACCCGATCCTAATAATTTACTAAAAACCAAGCCTTCTATGTTTTTTAGATGTTTTTGTCCCAATTGCATTTGTGTGAATGCCCAAAATTTATGAGCAAAACCCTCAATTTTAAAAAAAGTACATGTTGTTATTTGACTCATTTATATATGTTTTACTCGAATAATTTGTATTTATTTTTTTTCAACAATTAAAATTTGAATGCCAAGCGGAAAGAAACTTTTTAGCACGAAAAAAGGGAATGTAACTATTTTAAGGAAAACAAGTTTGAAAAAATGAGTTTCCATATTTTGAGACCAATTTATGTTTTGTTGTTCCATTTTTCCTAACCACCACAATGTAAAAGCATCAAGTGTACCATGTCGTTTGTGTTCCACAATCTTCCATTTTTCGGAATCAAATAGCACATCAAAACTTTTTTTAGAAAATAATGATATGTGTCTTGGGCTATGCCATCCCTGCCAACATTCTTTTTGTTTTCTTGCCGTTATACTTTTATAATCTGGAACTTCAATAACGATTTTGCCACCCGATTTCAATAATTGGTGTAATTTCTCAATAGTTTTTTGAGGATTATAATCATGTTCTAAATAATGCCAGAGAGTAATAACATCAAATAGTTCATTAGTTTGAAAATCTTCTATGGCTACTTTTATAAGTTTCAGAGCGCTAAAGTTCTTGTTTTGCCATCCCAGGTCTGAAAAATCAATTCCTGTAGTATTTAGATTTAGTTTTTGTTTCACAATTTCCAAAAAACTTGGATTGCCACAGGCAACATCCAAAATACTACTTTCCGTACCTGTTTTAGACAATATCTTTTTAATAATTTTGAGGCGAGATAAATCCAGATTTCGTTGGCTTTTCTCTACAAATGAACTGTATTTTCCCCATGCGAGAGCACCTTTATATGGCAAGTAGTTATCTGTGTAATAACTAGATAAAGTAGAGATTGAGACAGGATTAGTTAAAAAGACAGTTTCACACAAATTACAAAGATTGAAATTATATATTTCTTTGTTTTTTTCGTGCATTAAGGCTTTTGTCTTTATATAAAAACTATTGTCAGTTGTATGGCATACTGGACAAGTAAAACTATTCTTTTTATTCATCCATATTCATTTATGTAAAATAGTAGTTAAATTGCTAAGCTGTTGCTGATCTATGTTTTTTCAACGCATCTTTTATATACTTATTCTTGATGATTAGCATACCAAAACTCTCTCCACCTTCTTTCCCTGTATTTTTATGATGCATTTTATGAGCACGTCTTAATGCTAAAACATATACGTTTTTTGATTTGGACATGATTTTAAATCGTTGATGAATAATGATATCATGTACGAAAAAATAGGCAATACCATAGGATAAAATTCCGAAGCCTACCCAAGTGTACCAAGCATAATTATTCATCATTCCAAACATAATAAGCAACCAACTGGGAACAGCATAAATAATAAAAAATAAATCATTTCGTTCAAACCAATTTTTGTGGTCTTTTTTGTGATGATCTGCATGAAAATACCACATAAAACCGTGCATAATATATTTGTGATTTGCCCATGCAGAGAATTCTGTGAGCACAAAGGTTGCTAAAACAATACTCAAATTTATAAGTAATTCCATATTATATAAAAATTAATAATGTTGAAAAAAATACTACTTGCAAAATTAATACAATCACAGCAACTGACCGATCTCCTTTAATAATATTATCATAAAAAAAATAGGGTGACAAGGCGGCCACACAAAACCAGCCAATATAATTATGTACTCCAGCGAGGTTTTGTTCAAATTTCCAAAAGTCTAATTTAAAAGCTACTTGTTCAATAATTAAATCGATGGTTGTTACTAAAATTGCCGCTATTCCTAGAACAAGAAATTTATTACTAAAAAATCGGTTAACGGTGATAATTCCTGCCGTAATTAATAAAGCCCAATTACATGAAATAATTAAAGGCACTTCAAGAAATTTAAGGCCTAGGCTATTTCCATATTCGTAGTTACCAAAAATTAATCCAGTTTTAACACCAATAACCTCAATTATATAGCCCAAAAAAGCAATAATAATAAATGATTTAATAAAAGAATAATTTTTTAGAGGTTGATATAATAAAAAAACAAAACAAGTAAATAATAAGGTATAAGGCGTAAATGGACTAAAAAAGGTAGGATTAACAACAAATCCAATAGATCCTGATAAATAGACTAATAGTAAGAAATACAAAAAATAGATTTTTTTAAATGGAATCATTTTTACTTTTTTTAAAAATTAATTCACTTGCAATTTTTGCACTCCACAAACAAAGGGGTATTCCACCGCCAGGATGCACGCTGCCTCCAACAAAATATAATCCTTTGATTTTAGATGAATAATTTGAATGGCGTAAAAAAGCTGCAAATTTGTTATTACTGGAGTTTCCATAAAGTGAACCACCAATGGATGATGTTTGTTTTTCGATATCAAAAGGAGTCAAAGTATTCTCTGCTACAATGAATTCTTCAATATTAGTTTTTAAAATGGAATTAATTTTGGTTACCACATTTTTTCTAATTTCATCGGAATAATTGATAGATATATTTGTGTTATGTGGAACATTAACCATTACAAACCAGTTTTCACAACCTTTGGGCGCGTCTTTCGGACAATGTTTTGAGGTGATATTTATATAAATTGTGGGGTCATCGCAGGGCGATTGGTCATTAAATAATTTTTCAAATTCTGTTTTGTAATCATTGCTAAATAAAATATTATGTAGCCCAAGTTGTTCAAATTCTTTTTTAATACCCCAATAAAAAACATATGCACTTGAAGATTTCTCTTGTGAAAGTAGTTTTTTGGGTTTGAATTTTTCTTCTAACATTTTATTGTATACTATATGAATGTCGATATCACTTACTACTACGTCAAAATTATGACTAATGCCATTGCTTAATAAACCTTCAATTTGGTTGGTATTTGATACTAGTATTTTTTCTACGTGTTGATTGTATTTTATTGTTACCCCCAAATCAGTTAATAAATTAACTAAATGAGTCGTAATTTGATGCATTCCTTCTAAGGGTATATAGGCACCTAAATTAAATTCGAGATGGGATATCATATTCATCAAAGCCGGAGCTTTATATGGGTTTGAGCCATTGTAAGTAGCGTATCTATTGAAAAGCTGTACTGTTTTTGGATTGGTAAATGTGGCTTCGTTTTGTTTGTTCATGCTTTTAAATAAACCTAAGAAAGGTGATAGAAAAATACCTTTTAAAGTTTTGAAATTGATAAAATTTTTGATTTCATGCAATGATTGTTTCAAAAATAAATCCTCGGTTGTATTAAAATAAAATGCATTTCGTTTTAGATAATTTAAAACGGTGTCTTTCTTTTCATTCAATTTTGATTGTACTTCGTTTGAAAATTCATTTAAATTAGCAGTAGCCTTTAGTTGCGTGCCATCTGGATAAAAATAATTTGTAATGGTTTCAAGTTTTTTGTAATTGAATTTCCGATTTGAGCCAGCAATATCTGTAAGTTCATCAATTAAAGAAGGCATTGTTAATAGCGAGGGTCCTTTATCAAATCGAAATCCATCGAGGCATAATTCACTTAATTTTCCACCTGGATAAGCATTTTTTTCAAATAAAGTCACCTTGTAACCCTTCCTAGCTAATCTAATAGAAAGTGCCATACCGCCTATACCTGAACCAATTATAGCAACTTTCAATTTTTATTTTTTTATTAACAATATATACAAAGGTCGATACTTTTAATAGAAATTCATATTGAAACAAACGTTAAAAAAATCTTATTTTGATTTTTTTTCAGATTCAATACAACCTTAAAGGCACTATTTCAAAATTATTATTTTTAAAACACTTAATGTTTTTTGATAAGTTGGCTATTTTTAATTCAATAAGATAAATGGAACTGTTTTTCTATCTTATCTTTTTTTCTTTTCTTCCGCCAAATCACTCAAATGTAGGCGAAGTGCTGTTACTGAAATACTTATTTCCCAAAATGAAATTCCAAGCGAAATAAGTAAAGTTAAAAGACTTCCGCCAAAAAGGTAAATGCCCAGGATTTGTAGTTCTATAAACATTGATAACATCGCAAATACAGATAGAAATAAGCTCATCACACCAAAAAGTTGCATATAGCGAATCAACGAAAGCCTTAAGTTTAGATTTTTTATTTGTAATAAAATGCTTTTGGAATGTACTTCGTCATAATGTTTTTTTAAGCTACGAACGATTTGGGCTATAGTCAAAAACCGATTCGTATATGCCAATAAAATAAGTGAAGTTGCTGAAAAAAGTAGTGCTGGTGTTTCTATTTCTAAAGTCATGGCTTGTGATTTTTAGTATTATTAATTTTACAAATCTCGCTTTTTTAATTCAATAAAAAAACCTGCAGATTTTAAGCTGCAGGTATTTAAGGGGTCAACGTTTTTTTGATTATTTTATCAAATCAAAACTTCTTTTTACAAAAGCAGTTAAATCTTCGCCTTTCAATAGTCCTTGCGAAATTTTGGCTAAATCTAATGCTTGTTTTACAAGGCTCACTTGAGCTGTTTTGTCGGATGTGTTTAATATAGTTGCAGCCAAATTTGAATTGCTATTCACAACTAAATTATACATTTCAGGAAAATTATTCATTCCAAACATTCCGCCACCGCCATTTTGACTCATTTCTTTCATTCTTCTCATGAATTCTGGTTGCGTAATGATAAAGGGTGCGGCATTGCTATCCATTGCTTCCAATTGAACTGAGTAACTTGATTTGGGTACAATTTCTTCTAAAACCGTTTTTAATTGGGTTGTTTCATCTTCCGATAATTTAGAAATATGATTTTCGTCTTTTAGAATTAATTTGTCAATATGATCAGAATCT
>CAMDSN010000042.1 GCA_945907225.1 Flavobacterium psychrophilum
CCGTCTTTTTTAATGGCAATACGTTTTACGGTAAATTCACCATCGATACAGCATACGGCTATTTTATTATTTGAGGGCTCCAAACTTCTATCAATTACCATTATATCGCCATTCTCAATTCCTGCTCCTGACATAGAAGAGCCAGAAGCTCTTGCATAAAAAGTAGCTTCCCTGTTTTTAACTAATACGTTATCCAAACTAATTTTAGTTTCATCAAAATCGGCTGCAGGCGAAGGGAATCCCGCTTTTATCCCACTAGGAAAATAGGGAAGTTTTTTATTATTTTCTAAATCCGGAATAAAGAAGGTTAGTGGACTTTTTATTGACATGGGATCTCTAAAATGTGATGGATATCAGTTGTGTATTTTTTAGATAAATGGTCTTGTTTCATTTTCCAAGTTTTTTGCAAATCTTGATTTCCTAAACGTATTTTGCGTTCCCCGGTTTTTTTATAATAGGCATCCATTACTTCCATTAGTTTTAAATGCTTCGGATTTTCTTCTTCAAAAAGATGAAACTGTTTTTGATTTTCAGGAATTAAATTAGTTACTATAACACCCGCTTTTTTGTAAATTTCCCCTTCTTCAAATATTGTTTTTAGCATCTTTACAGCTAAGTTACTTATTGTTAAAGAAGAATTGCTGGCAAAAGGCAAGGTTTCTATTTTTAAAAAATTATACTTTTTTGTTTCTATATTGTATTTGTCTTTTCGCAAATAGACCATTACGCCATAGCAACATGATTTTTGTTTGCGGAGTTTTTCTGCACACACCGTTGCAAAAGTTGAAATACGTTCTTTCATCTCGCTTATTGTCTTGATATTGCCTGAAAAACTTCTTGTAATTGCTATGGTTTTTTTATCTTTGGGTTCTTCCATTTCCATAACTGATTTCCCCTTTAATTCATATTTTAGGCGCATGCCTAACACACCCATTGTCGTTTTTATGTAAGTTTCATTTTCGGGTAATGTGAAATCAAACGCCGTAAAAATATTTTTGGATTGCATTTTTTTAGTTAATCGAAAACCAATGCCCCATACGTCCTCTATTTTAGTCCATTTTAGTGCTTTTATACGTTTTTCTTCGGTATCAATAACATAAATCCCCTGGGTTCTCTCTTGGTATTTCTTAGCAATCTTATTGGCTACTTTTGAAAGCGCTTTGGTTTCGGCAAATCCGATACACACGGGCAAGCTTAACCACTTTTGGATACGCGTTTTAATTTGCAAGCCATACCCATGATAGTCCTTTATTTCCATTCCATCAAAGTCCAGAAATGCTTCGTCAATACTATATACTTCTATATTGGGTGTAAATCCTTCTAAAATTTTCATGACCCGGTTACTTAAATCACCATATAAAGGATAATTAGACGAAAAGACCTGTACTTTTTCTTGTTTTAATTGATGTCTTATTTTGAATTCGGGAGCTCCCATAGGAATCCCCAGGGATTTTGCTTCGTAGCTTCTTGAGATCACACAGCCATCATTATTTGACAATACAACTATAGGTTTTCCAGTAAGTTTTGGTTGGAAAACGCGTTCACAGGAAGCATAAAAATTATTACAATCTACTAAAGCATACATGATGTAAATTTACATAATAGCACGCTGTTTTTTGTAGTTGTTGATAACTAAAATACGCCAAAAATAATTTTTTGATGTACCTCCTATTACAGTAAAAACTTTTTTAGTTGAGTAAATCTAAGACATAAGAAGGGAAGATTCCCATTGCAATATTTAGTAAAATAGCAATAAGCGCTACAGCATAATATACAAAAGGAACCGCTTTTTTCTGCTTAGCCAGTTCGCTATTGCTTGGGTCTTCAGAAGCTTCCTTAGTATACATCGCCAAAATCAGTTTAAAGTAATAACCCACACTTATGATAGAGTTAATAACTGCGGCAATAACTACAATCAAGTAGCCTGTTTTTATAGTTTGAGTAAATAGCATGAACTTAGCAAAGAACCCAGAAAAAATAGGAATTCCTGCCATGGATAAAAGTGATGCGGTTAAAATAGCGGCCAACAGCGGATTTGTTTTCCCCAAGCCATTAAAGTTGAAGATGTCTTCGTTGTTTTTGTCTTTGGTCACATAAATAATTACGGCAAATGATGCTATCCCTGCAAAAGCATATGCTGCTGAATAATAAAATAATGAAGATGCTGCTGTTGCCATACTAAGTAAAGCCATTAGCATAAAACCGGCATGAGAAACTCCAGAAAAGGCTAACATTCTTTTCACATTATCTTGGCGCAAAGCCATAATGTTTCCTACGGTCATAGACAGTATAGAAACAATCACAATTATGATTTGAAACTTATAATCGATATCGGCATTTAGTACATCTAATAATTTGAATAGTGTTGCCATGGCAACAACTTTTGCTAGTGTGCTCATGGTGGCAGTGGTCATAGAGGGGGAGCCTTCATAAACGTCGGGAGCCCAAAAGTGGAACGGAGCAGCAGCAATCTTGAAAAGCATTCCAATTAGTAGTAAAATGATTCCAATTGTGTACCAAATTGGTAACTCGGCAGAGCGCGACATTTCTTTAATTGTCACTACATCAAAACTAATCATAGCACCATAAATTAGACAAATTCCAAATAAAATTATTCCAGAAGCAAATGAACCCATTAAAAAATATTTCATACCGGCTTCGTTGCTTTTTACATCCAATCGTTTACTTGCTGCTAATATGTATAATGATATTGATAGGATTTCGATTCCCAAAAAGAACATAGCTAGGTTACCAAAAGATACCATTGCAACGGCACCTGCTAACAAGAATATTTTTATGGCAATAAAATCAGAAATCCGAGTGGGGTTATCCTTATAAAAATCGCCACTTAAAGCTACTAAGAAAATAGTCAAAATAATAAATAAGCTTGAGAATGTAACGGAGAACTTATTTACCATAATCATATTATTATAAAATGAAGCCGATGTATTGTAATCGGCTATGGTAAGTCCGAGTATTGCTAAAAGTCCAAGTATTGCTATTGGAACTAACAATTTTCTCAAATTAAAGATTTCAGCAATGAGGCAAAAAACACCTAGACCTGATATGGCAATTAATGTAATCATTTGTTATTTTGAATTTGGGATTTAGAATTAGGTATTAAATTTACTAAAACTAACTCCGTATTATTTTTTGTTTTGTAGCGACTAAAAAGAATGCTATTCATTTTTGTCTATTTAC
The DNA here is from genome assembly GCA_945907225.1 of Flavobacterium psychrophilum. Classification (GTDB taxonomy): domain Bacteria; phylum Bacteroidota; class Bacteroidia; order Flavobacteriales; family Flavobacteriaceae; genus Flavobacterium; species Flavobacterium psychrophilum_Q. The sequence continues at coordinate 3,202 of CAMDSN010000042.1, forward strand.
TATTTTTCTTATTTGATGATCCGCATTCATTACTTTTTATAACTCTAAAAAAATGAATTAATTAGCGGTTTGTTACTTCTAAAATATGATTTAAACTTGGGGTTACCAAATCGACTAGAGGTTTTGGAAATAATCCAAAAAACAATAAAAATGCAATAATTACGACCAAAGTGATAAATTCATTAGCCGTGACATCCTTAAAAATTTTTGAATTTGTTTCTCCCAACATTGTATTTTGAAACATCTTTAGCATATAATAAGCACCCAAAATTATCGTTAACCCACCCAGCACAGAAAACCAAATATTAATTTGATTTAAACTATATAAGACCGTAAATTCTCCAACAAAGTTGAATGTTCCTGGCAATGCTACAGCGGCTAATACGAGTATCATAAAAAGCGAGCTAAACTTTGGAGTTTGTTCTCTAATTCCGCCCATTTCATTTATTGAATATGTTTCAAAACGTCTAAAAATTATTTCAGCAGCGAAGAACAATCCAACAATTACAAAGCCGTGAGCAATCATTTGGGAAACTGCGCCACTTAAGCCATCTATTGTTAAAGTATAACATCCAGCCGCAATTAAACCCACGTGAGCTAATGAGGAATAGGCTAATAATTTTTTTAAATCTTTTTGACGGATTGCTACAATTGAACCATAAATTACACCCGCAATGCTAAGCCCAATTAAGAAAGGCATATATGTTTTAGCCGCATGAGGAGCTATAGGAATTTGCCAACGGATTAGACTGTACAATCCCATTTTTAGCATGACACCCGATAAAAGCATTGTGCCAACCGTAGGCGCCTTTTGATATACCTTGGCTTGCCAAGTATGAAATGGGATTATTGGAATTTTTATAGCATAGGCTAAGAAGAAAGCAAAGAATATATAAAATTGCTCCGTATTTGATAAATTTAACTGGTATAAATCCGTTAACAAGAAACTATTTGCTTTAGTATATAAGTATGCGAAACCAATTAGCATAAATAGTGAGCCTCCTAGAGTATAAATAAAGAATTTAACAACTGCTTTTTTTCGTTTTTCGTCATCTCCGTTCCCCCATAATAAAGCGATAAAATAAATTGGGATTAATGCAAGCTCCCAAAAAACATAATATAACAAACCATCAGCAGCTAAGAAAGTACCCGTCATCGCAAATGCCATAAAAAGCATTAATGTATAGATGTTTTTGCTGCTTTTAAAATTATTTCCAAAAGATGAAAAAATGATTAATGGTGTTATAGCTGTGGTTAATAAAACCATTGCTAATGAAAGGCCGTCTCCTTCGAAGGCTAAAGATACTTTTGGAAACGATATCCAATTTGACAGATGACTTACGTTTACACCTTGAACATACAATGAAATTGTATATAAAGTAGTGCCTAAGGCCAGTAAACCAAAAGAAAATGCAACTTTGGAAGCTAATTTGTCCCCGGAGATATAGGTAAACAAAGAGCCAAAAAGTAAAATAAATAATATAGTAGTTACATCCATCATGTATAAAATTATTGAGCAATAAATAAATAAGATATTATGACAACAATGCCAATCACAAAAGCAAACATATATAATCCAATACTCCCTGTTTGTAATTTTTTACCTTGTTTTCCAACTTTATTTGTTATCAATCCAAAACTAAAAATCACTTTTCCTAATGATGGTTCTAATGTTGTTCTGAAGAAATTAGATAAACTATTTATAGGCCTTACAATTAGAAAAGTGTAAAATTCATCTATATAATATTTGTTGTAAATAGTATTGCTAATGCCAGTTATTTCAGAATCTTCTTGAGGGACAACAGCTTGTTTAATGTATTTTAGATATGCAAGCACAATTCCAATAATAGCACCCGTTAATGCAACTCCCATCAATATATATTCGTGTGAACCTAAAGCATGTTCTTCGTGCTTGCCACTTAAAATTGGTTCCAAGAAATGATTTAGCCAATTGCTTCCTGGCAAATTAATTCCGCCACCTATGAAAGCCAATATTGCTAATATCACTAGTGGAATGGTTATCAAATAAGGGCTTTCGTGCAAATGACTTTTTTGTTTTTCACTACCTCTAAAATCTTTAAAAAAAGTTAAATACATAAGTCTAAACATGTAAAAAGCAGTCATGATAGAAGCAATTGATGCTACCATCCATAGTGTCTTATTGTGATCAAAAGCAACCATAAGAATTTCATCTTTTGACCAAAAACCTGCAAACGGAAATATTCCGGCTATGGCTAAAGTTGAAATCATCATTGTCCAAAAAGTAATAGGCATTGCTTTGCGCAAACCACCCATTTTTCGCATGTCTTGTTCCCCGTGTAATGCATGAATCACAGAACCTGAGCCTAAGAATAAACAAGCTTTAAAGAAGGCGTGCGTAATTACATGGAAAACGGCAACATTGTATGCGCCCAGTCCTAAGGCTAAAAACATCAATCCTAGTTGGGAAACTGTTGAGTAAGCCAGCACTTTTTTGATGTCGTTTTGTAATAATCCAATAGAAGCAGCAACTAAAGCAGTTGCAGCACCTACAACAGCAATGATGTTTTGAATATCTGGAGTTAAATCAAATAAGAAATTCATTCGCGTGATCATAAATATGCCCGCGGTCACCATTGTGGCAGCATGAATTAGTGCAGAAACAGGAGTTGGTCCAGCCATTGCGTCAGGAAGCCAAGTATATAATGGTAATTGAGCTGATTTCCCACAAGCTCCTATGAACAAGCACAAAGCGGCAAGACTTAACAATGTAGTATCTGAATTTCCAGCAGTTAGTGCTTGTTTCATTCCAACAAAATCCAATGTTGAAAACATACTTCCTAAAATAAAAATTCCGATTAAGAACCCTAAATCCCCAATTCGGTTCATGATGAATGCCTTTTTAGCAGCATCATTATAGGAGTGGTTTTTATACCAAAATCCGATTAGTAAATAAGAGCAAAGGCCAACGCCTTCCCAGCCAATGAACATTACTAACAAGTTGCTTCCAATAACTAAAGTTATCATGAAGAAAACGAACAAATTTAAATACGCAAAAAACTTATGCGTGTTATCGTCATCATGCATGTAACTAATGGAATATAAGTGAATAAGGGAACCAATTCCCGTAACGAATAACAGCCAAAGCAATGATAATTGGTCTAATAGTAGTCCGAAACTTAATTTAAAATTATGGACAGAGATCCAATCAAACAAATTAATTTCAATTGGTTTAGTGCTTGGGTTAAATGAAGTAAAAAAGTAGACGCTTAACAAGAATGATATTAAAACGGTCAAAGTTCCTATTGCGCCTGAAATACCTTTGTTTACTTTTTTGCCCAAAAAAATATTAAAAAGAAATCCAGCAAATGGGGATAAGAGTAATAGTAAAGCCAAATTTGTTTCCATTTTATATTATCCTTTTAAATTCTTTAAATTGGCTATATCGATAGAACCAATATTTCTAAATACGGATACTAAAATTGCCAAACCAACGGCAACTTCAGCTGCCGCTACAGCCATTGAGAAAAATACAAAAACTTGACCTTCGGCATCCTGTCTAAAAGTTGAAAAGGCAACAAACAAGAGGTTTACTGCATTTAGCATTATTTCAATTGACATAAACACAATAATAGCATTTCGTCTATATAACACTCCAAAAACTCCTATACAAAATAGTAATGAAGCCAGGAAAATATAATTTTCTATGCCTATTTCATTAATAACATTATTCATTTTTCTTTTCTATTTTTTCTTTTTTAGACAATAAAACCACGCCAATCATAGCTACTAATAATAATATTGAAGCAAATTCAAAAGGTAACATGTATTCGTTTAATAATAGCATACCTAATTTTTTAATAGATTGGTAATCCTCAGTTGAAGGCATTTCTTCCCCAACTATAGGGTTTGAATTCATAAAAATAGTTACCAATATTACACTTGTAATAATAAACACGGTAATTGCTCCAAGCCTCGTAATTCGGGGCTTATGAACTTCATCCTCTTTGTTTAAATTCATTAACATAATTGTAAATAGGAAAAGTACCATTATAGCTCCAGAGTATACAATTATATGGACTATAGCGAGAAATTGAGAGTTAAACAAAAGGTAGTGTCCGGCTATAGAGAAGAAACATATTACCAAATAAATTGCACTGTGTATAGGATTCCTTGTATAGATAGTTAAAAATGCTGAGGCCAACGTAATTGCCGATAAGAAGTAGAATGTGATTAGAATAGAAGACATTAGTTTGCGTTATTAAGTTGAGCATTTTTTATTGCCATTTCTAAAGGCATCACAAGTTTGTCTTTTCCAAAAATGAAATCTTCACGATCATAACTAGAGGGCACTAATTCTTTGGAAAGTGTTAAATAAATAGCATCTTTTGGACAGGCTTCTTCACATAAACCACAAAAAATACAGCGCAGCATATTAATTTCATATATTGATGCGTATTTTTCTTCTCTATATAGGTGTTCTTCTCCTTTTTTTCTCTCTTCAGCTTTCATTGTAATTGCTTCAGCAGGACAAGACAAAGCACATAAACCACAAGCGGTACAGTTTTCTCTCCCAAGCTCATCACGTTTTAGCATATGTTGGCCTCTATAAACCGGACTAAATTCACGCACTTGTTCAGGGTAATGAATGGTTGCTTTTTTTCTGAAAAAGTGTTTAATGGTAATAAGCAATCCTTTTACGATGGCTATTAAATATAATCGCTCCCAAAAAGTCATTTCCTTATTGGAAACCTGTTTCTTCCTTCCGGAAAGAGATATTGTTTCTATACTCATTTTTTAACCTATTTTATTTCTATACACAGTAGTTAGTTTTGAACTCTCAACTTAAAGCTAGCATTTTATTATTTAAAAGCTAGAATACAAATACCTGTTATTATAATATTAATAATAGAAAGTGGAATCAAAATTTTCCAACCTAAATTCATTAGCTGATCATATCTAAAACGCGGTATTGTCCAACGAACCCACATATAAAAGAAGATAAACCCACATATTTTTATAAACAAAACGCCTATTCCAATTAAATTACCGGTATTTACTCCCACGTTATCTACCATCCATTGCATACCAGGATAGTTATACCCTCCAAAATATAAAATGGCTAAAATTGCTGAAGAAATAAACATGTTTGCATATTCTGCAAATAAATAAAATCCCATTTTCATAGAGGAATACTCTGTGTGGTAACCACCAATTAATTCTGTTTCGCATTCTGCTAAATCAAAAGGGGTTCTGTTGGTTTCAGCAAAAGCACAAATTAAGAAGATTAAAAATCCAACTGGCTGGTAAAAAACATTCCAATTCATACCAGATTGCTGAACGGATATCTCCTTTAAACTTAGGGTTCCCGTCATCATGATTAAAGCTATAATTGATAATCCCATAGCAACCTCATAGGAAACCATTTGTGAAGCAGCTCTTACAGCCCCCATTAAAGAGAACTTGTTATTTGAAGCCCAACCACCAATCATAATTCCATATACTCCTATTGAAACAACAGCAAATATGTACAATAATGAACCGTCAATATCAGTTGCTTGAAGTACAATATCGCGACCAAAAAGATGTAATTTATCACCCCAAGGGATCACTGCGCTAGTCATTAATGCCGTACTCATGGCTATCCCTGGACCAACAAAAAATAAAAATTTATTTTTAGTATTGGGTTCAAATTCTTCTTTAGCAAATAACTTCATCCCATCTGCAAGTGGTTGAAGAAGCCCACCCCAACCAGCACGATTTGGTCCAACTCTATCTTGTAAAAACGCAGCAACCTTTCTTTCTGCCCAAGTGGAATACATGGACATTATCATGGTAATGGCAAATACAACTACTATTAAAACGCTTTTCTCAATAATAAAAGCACTATCCATTTTTCTTTGAATTTAATGGTTTGCCGTCAATTTTTTCATTGTAATCTATAGCAGCCATACTTATTTTTTTTCGATCGATATCTCTTCCTTGAAGAATCCCTTTTTCGGTATTAATAACTACGGTATCCGTTTTTCCATAATACTTGTTTTGATTGATCACCGAATCTTTTTCAAACTTTCTTGGCCCTTCAATTACCCAATCTGTAGTTTCTTTTTTCTCAAAACGACAGGTATTACAAATAAATTCTTCTACTTCATGGTATTCGTCTTTTCGAGCAGTTACTCTTTGTATTTCATTTCCAAACATCCAAAGTGTTGTTTTCCCACAGCAAGTATCACAATCTCTATGAGCATTAAAAGGTTTGTTGAACCAAACTCTCGACTTAAACCGAAACGTTTTATCGGTTAATGCCCCAACGGGACAAACATCAATCATATTTCCAGAGAATTCATTGTCAATAGCTGCCGAAACACAAGTTGAAATCTGCGAATGATCACCCCGATTCAACACGCCATGAACTCTACCGTCAGTCAATTGATCAGCTACTTCAACACATCGTTGGCAAACAATACATCTATTCATGTGTAGTTGAATTTTATCTCCTATATCTTCAGGCTCAAAAGTTCGCTTACTTTCAATAAAACGTTGTTGTAATTTTCCGTGTTCAAAACTTAAATTTTGCAAATCACACTCCCCGGCTTGGTCACACACAGGACAATCAAGAGGGTGATTTATTAAAAGAAATTCTGTGACTGCATTTCTGGCGTCACGAACCCTTTCGGACGATTTACTCGCAATTTCCATTCCGTCTTGACAACCTGTAACACAAGAAGCCATTAGTTTTGGCATAGGTCTTGGGTCGGCTTCACTACCTTTGGTAACATCAACTAAACAGCAACGGCATTTTCCACCTGTGCCCTTTAGTTTTGAATAATAACACATGGCTGGTGGAACTACTTCTCCACCAATCATACGAGCAGCTTGTAGGATAGTTGTTCCTGGTGCTACTTCAATTTCTTGACCGTCTATGGTTACTTTCATAAATATTAGTTGTTAGTTTTTGGTTTTGGTTGTTAGTTTTTGAATATCCATC
>CAMDSN010000043.1 GCA_945907225.1 Flavobacterium psychrophilum
TTGTGGCTTTCTTTGGGGTTGAATTGTCTATTAAGTCACGATTTACACCATAATAATTTTGTGATGAAGCCCCATAACTAATTAGTAATAGAAATAGTAATGATTTTATAGTTTTCATAGCTTTTTTTATTTTTTTAAAATTATATAAATTTATACTATTTTCTATTAAGAAAATAAAGTTTTTAAATTTCACAATTAATTATATTTTAGCACAAAATTACAATTATGGAAGGTGAAGAACGAATCACATTGCTACTAGAAATGATTTCATTTGCTTTAGTAGATGGCAATTTACATGACAATGAATATCTTTTTTTATCAATGATTGCTGACGAGCTTGGATTTGATTTAGATTCGTTTAAAGAACTTTTTCATCGTGAGGATTTTCCGGTTGTAATTAAATCCGAATTTGAAAGGATTAAACAATTTTATAGATTAGCATTACTCATGCACTCCGATGCAATTTTGCATGCTAAAGAACAAACCAAAATTCGTGAAATTGGTATAACTATGGGATTAAATCCGAATGGTTTAGAACGTGTTTTGTATGCTATGGAAAATTCTACTTCCAAGATGGTTACTCCCGAGTTTTTATTGGAGGTATTTCAGATTCAGTTGAATTAATTTAGGGATAGTATTTTTTCATAAGCTCTTCTATGACTTCCCCTAAAAGTGACTTCTCCACAATAGATATAGTCTAATTTTTCTAATAATTTTAACATTGGTAAATTATCAAAATTTGTATCGATTTTTATGCTATAAACTTGGTTTTCAGTTGCTAGTTTTTCGCAAAGCAGCATTATTTTTTGTGCCATTCCAGTGCCTAAATAGTTTTTTGAAATGGCAATTCTGTGCAACACCATAAATTCGTCATTGGTCAACCACTTTCCTTTTATTTCTTTATAAGCGGGCTCATCATTATATAAAATGGCTACATATCCAATTATTTTTGAGCCATCTAAAAGTACATATCCAATGCCATTTTTAATGTCATTTTTTATTACTTCTTCATTTGGATATCCATCTTGCCATTGGTTACTTCCATCTTTTTTCCTTAGCGCAATGGCATCTTGAATGAGTACCCAAATTAAAGGGATATCTTTTTTGGAAGCTTTATAGAATTTGTAGTTCATCTAAACTTGTTTTAGTCGTTCTTGTAAACTATTAATCTCATCACGGAATTTTGCTGCTTGAATAAAATCGAGTTCTTTCGCAGCTTTTTCCATTGTTTTTCTGGCATCTCGTATTTTCTTTTCTATTTCAGCTTTTGACAAATACAAGCTTTCAGGTTCTGCGGCTTTTGCAAGTTTGTCTTCAAAATATTGAGTTGATAATGAATTACCTCTTAAAGCACTGCCTAAACTCTTGTTTAGTGCTTTGGGTTTTAAATTGTATTTTGTGTTGTAAGCAATCTGTTTTTCCCGACGGTAATTTGTGTCGTCAATTGTTTTTTGCATGCTATTGGTGATCTTATCGGCATACATAATTGCTTTCCCATTAACATTTCTTGCGGCACGTCCAACAGTTTGTGTCAAGGATCGATGACTTCTCAAAAATCCTTCTTTGTCAGCATCTAAAATTGCAACTAAAGAGACTTCTGGTAAATCTAAACCTTCCCGAAGTAAGTTCACCCCTATTAGCACATCAAATAGCCCTTTTCTTAAATCTTGCATAATTTCTACACGTTCTAAGGTGTCTACATCGGAATGAATATAGCGGCATCGTATTGAAATTTTACTTAAGTATTTCGTAAGTTCTTCCGCCATTCTTTTGGTAAGTGTTGTTACTAAAACCCTCTCGTCAGCTTCACAGCGCAGTTGAATCTCTTCGATTAAATCATCAATTTGGTTTAAACTGGGGCGAACTTCGATAATAGGGTCTAATAATCCGGTTGGGCGAATGACTTGCTCTATAAAAATGCCTTCTGCTTTTTGTAATTCATAATCGGCTGGAGTGGCAGAGACATAAATTACTTGGTTTTGCATCGATTCAAACTCATCAAATTTAAGTGGACGGTTGTCCATAGCAGCCGGTAATCGGAATCCGTAATCAACTAAATTTTCCTTTCTGCTTCTATCTCCACCATACATGGCATGAACTTGTGAAATGGTGACATGACTTTCATCTATTACCATTAAGTAATCATTTGGAAAATAATCTAAAAGGCAAAACGGCCGGGTTCCTGGCAAACGTCGATCTAGATATCTAGAATAATTTTCTATTCCAGAACAATACCCCAGTTCTCGTATCATTTCCAAATCAAAATTTGTTCGTTCCTCCAATCGTTTTGCTTCAAGATGTTTGCCGATTTCTTTAAAATAATCGACTTGTTTTACTAAGTCTTGTTGGATATCCCAAATGGCAGCCTGAAGTACATCTTGAGAAGTTACAAACATATTTGCAGGGTAAATATGTAGCTTTTCATATTTCTCTATTACTTTCGAACTTTTGACATCAAATGATTCAATGGCTTCAATTTCATCCCCAAAAAAGTGAATCCGATAGGGATCGTCGGCATAACTTGGGAAAATATCTAATGTATCTCCCTTTATTCGGAATGTTCCGGGTAAAAATTCTACTTCAGTTCTTGAATACAAACTTTGAACCAAACGATGCAGTAATTTAGTGCGAGAAATAGCTTGTCCATTTTCAATATCTACTACGTTTTTTTGAAATTCAACAGGATTTCCAATACCATACAAACACGAAACAGATGATATAACAATTATATCTCTACGTCCAGAGAGCAAAGCCGATGTAGTACTAAGACGAAGTTTTTCAAGTTCTTCATTAATAGATAAATCTTTTTCAATATAGGTTCCTGTTACAGGAATAAATGCTTCAGGTTGATAATAATCATAGTAGGATACAAAATATTGCACCGAATTGTTAGGAAAAAATTGTTTGAATTCTGAATATAATTGTGCCGCTAATGTTTTGTTATGCGCCAAAACAAGAGTTGGTTTTTCAACTTTTTCAATTACATTAGCTACTGTAAATGTCTTTCCAGATCCAGTAACACCAAGTAATGTTTGAAATTTATCACCATTAAGAATACCCGTAGAGAGTTTCTCAATCGCTTGAGGTTGGTCACCAGTTGGGGTATAATCGGATACGACTTGGAATTTCATTTTTTGGATGGCTTAGGGACAAAGTTACAAAGTTTGATATCGTATTATAATCTAATTTATTTTATTTAAAGTGCCCAATTTTTTTTGTGTGATTCCGTTAGGAAAGTCCAAGCTACAATTCGGCTTATCTTTTGGCCTTGTGCCATATCAATTGTTTTAATTTCAGCAGCACCAACTTTACTCAGCAGTTTATAAATATTTTTCAGATTTTCTTTTTTAGAAACCAAAGTCGTAAACCATAAGCACTGCATCGGATACTTCACGCTTTCATAAATCATTTGAGTGATGAAACCTAGTTCGCCGCCTTTACACCATAATTCCGAATTTTGACCACTAAAATTTAAAACTGGCTTTGCCGTTTTGTTTTCTTCTAAAGCATTTACTTTTCGCAAAGAACTTTTTGTAGCTTCTTCGCGTGATGCATGAAATGGTGGGTTACAGATTGTAAAGGCAAATTTGTCTTCGGGTAGAATGATATTTTTGAATATGGATCTTGTTTCTATTTGTGATTGCAAGCTGATTACATCAATAAGTTTAGGGTTATTAGTTATGATTTTTTTACAATTCTGGAGTGCGTTTTCATCAATGTCAGTACCAACAAAGCTCCAGCCATAAGCTGAATTTCCTATAATTGGATAAATGCAATTGGCACCAATACCAATATCTAAACCAACTATACTTTCTCCTTCGGGAATAATTCCGTTGTTAGTTGTTGACAATAAATCGGCGATATAATGAATATAATCAGCTCTTCCAGGAATTGGCGGACAAAGATATCCGTCTGGAATTTCCCAATTTTGAATATCGTAATTTGATATCAGCAAGGCTTTGTTTATTATTTTTACAGCTTCAGGATTAGCAAAATCTATAGTTTCAGTCTGATGCTCATTAACATAAACAAAGTTTTTCAACTCAGGACAAACCTTTATCAAGGCATCAAAATCATAGCGAAACCGATGCGGGTTTTTGGGATGCAAACTTGTTTTTTCAGTGGTATTTTGCGTTTTTTTCATTACAAGTTTAATCCCAACATTCCATTAATAATAAATCGCCTTCTTTGTGTGTTATAGAAACGATACCATCTTTTGTTACAAGATTACTACTGCCGGTGCGATAACCGATTGTTAAAGCTTCATTGTTAAGTGAATAAAATAGATTTTGGGTAGTGACGCCATCTACTTTACCAACAGGTATTAGTGACAAATTTGTATTTGCAGTGTACCATTTTTCATATTTTTTTTGCAACAAAAATACTTTAGAATGGTCGTCAAGAATAACTATTTTTAAGCGTTCTCTGTAGGCAACTATATTTGTAATATTCGTAATTGTATGGTCAGAACGTCTTCCAGTAGCCCAAATTACGTTAACAGATTTATGCCCTTTTGCAATTAAATAATCAAATGCTTTTTCTAAATCGGTTTTGTCTTGATTGGGCGAATGAACAATCTCTAGTGGATATTGTTTTTCTTTATAAAAATTAACATTTAAATTTTTATCAAAATCACCTAGAAGCACATCAACTTTAATTCCAAGTTTTATTACACGTTCAATAGCTGCATCAAGAACTATTACTAGTGGAGACCATTCTAGCAATTGGCCTAATAATTCTTCGCTACAAGCTTCGCCATTTGCAATTATTAATGCAGGCTCTTGGTCGTCGCGAACAATATGATGTGAAGACATTTAGGATTAAAATTATGGTTTTGAAATTAAATCTAATATAGGAAAGTTAGACTATTGAACTATATATTGAAATTTATCTACTTCACTCAGTCTAAAATAACCCAAACAATAATTACTTTCGTTGGTTTGATTTATTATATTTCCCCTTACAGTTGCCGGTGGCGTTTGAAACGGACTTCCATTACTGGTTCCTGCATTAGCGAGTAGAATTCTCATATAATTAAAATATTGTTTTGAAATTCCGTAAAGACAAAATTCTATTGCATCCCCAGGTTTTAAGTCTTTATTGGTGTATAAACCAAACATTTCATTGCCTTGTGCATAACGATCATCAAATGCAAAATACTCTGGAAGGGCATTTATTGGAGTTGTTGATTTTGTTAAGTACGAATTATTTTCTTGACCATCGTCTTGAAAAAAGAATTTTACTTCTATTTCATCCAAACCAAATCCAGCATCATCTCGTTGCGAGGTATTTGTTTCTATAATTGAGGGCACGGGAATCATTTTTTCACTTGCTTCGTAGGTTTCTCCGGCATGGATTACCGTCAATGTATAGGTTTCGCCAATTATAGGGACAAAAGTAGTACATACGTACAAGCCAGAATTTGGAACTTCTTCATTAAAATTAAAAACGTCAGATCCAGATGTAATGAAAATAGTAGCTCCAGAAACACTTGGAACCACATTACTGTAATATCCCGCAGTTGTAGTAAGTTTTATAACTTGGCCGGTACCCGAAGTACCTTTTTCCCAATCAATTGAGGCATCAATAACTAACTTTGCTGGGCCAGTATCCAAATCTACGTTTATGACTTCTTCGCAACTTATAAGACTAAGCAAAACTGTGAATAAGAAAATGGGTGCTATTTTTTTCATTATTTAAAATTTAAAATTATAACTAACGCTAGGCACAACTCCAAATATGGAGAGTCTTAAAGCTTCATTAGTTCCTGTGTCAACATTTTGTCTAAAAGTTATGGAAGCAGCATTTTGTCTGCCATACAAATTATAAATACTAAACACCCATTCACCTTGCCATCCTTTATTCTTGCTAGGTTTTGGGGTATAAGTTGCAGATATATCAAGATGATGATATAAGGGGAGGTTATTTTCATTACGTAAACCAAAACTCGGTATAAAGATTCCTTGATATTGATATTTTCCGTTAGGAAAAGTTACGGGCTGTCCAGTTTGTAATGTGAATATTGATCCAAATTTCCATTTTTTATTTAACTCATATGTTCCAACTACAGAAAGGTTATGCGTTTTGTCAAACCCTGTTTTATACCAATTCCCATTGTTTATTCCACTTTCTTCTGCTGTTCTTCCCGGAGTTTGTTGCTCTGTCCGTGAAAGGGTATAAGAAACCCATCCGCTAAGTTTACCCTCGTTTTTTCTAAACAAGATTTCCAAACCATAGGCTCTAGCGTTGCCAACAAGAACTACTTGTTCAACGGCATTATTTGCGATTAAGTCGGCACCATCAATATAATCGAGACGATTTTTAATTTTTTTATAAAAACTTTCCACCTCAAGGGTATATTTATCATCACTAAAATTTTGAAAATAGCCAATAGCGAATTGATCAAGCAATTGTGGTTTTAAAAAATTATCACTAGGGGTCCAAATATCCAGTGGAGTGGGTGACTGAGTATTTGAGATGAGATGTAAGTATTGCGCCATTCTATTATAACTTGCTTTCACAGATTGATTGTCGTTAAAAGAATACGACATAGCAACTCTTGGTTCAAGATTATTGAAACTTGCAATTATATCATTTGTGCCAAAATAGTTAGATCCTGTTGGTGTTGCTTTTTCATAAATTTTAAAAAAATCATTCCAAACTACGGGTTGGTTGTTAGCATACGTATTAATATTTTGTTGTCCTAATCTATAAAACATACTGTATCTTAGACCATAATTTATAGAAAAATCAGTCCCAATTTTTTGTTCAACATCTACATATATTGCTGGCTCAAATGCAAATTTTTTATCAAGCTCAAAATTATTAATACTTGAGGAAGCATCAATCGGTTTAATTTGACCAGGATTGAAATCATAGTATTGCGCATTTAAGCCATAGTTCAACTTTATCTTGTCTGAAAAATAATATTTAAAGTCGTATTTTAAATTATAATTTTTTATTCCACTATCCCATACAAAGCCAATAAAATCTAATTTTAGTCCATAATAATAATCGCTATAAATGGCTGAAAGATTTGAAAATAACTTCTCGGAAAATAAGTGATTCCATCTTAAATTTAGAACAGAATTTCCATATGTATTATCAAAACTATTATTGATTTTAAATACATCTCGTCCAAAATAACCCGACAGATACAAATTATTTTTTTCGTTTAGATCATAGCTCAATTTGGTATTCAAATCATAAAAATAAGCTGAGTTAGGATTGTCGACTAATTTTAAAAATAAATGGGCATACGATCCTCTTCCAGCAATCAAAAAAGAACCTTTTCCTTTTTTAATTGGACCTTCAGCTAATAATCGGCTAGTAATTAAACCAATTCCTCCGTTCATATGAAAACCATTTTTATTTCCTTCTTTTTGATAAATATCGAGAACCGATGACAATCTACCACCATAACGTGCCGGAATGCCACCTTTAAAAAGTTTTAAGTCTTTAATAGCATCTGCATTAAATACTGAGAAAAAACCAAATAAATGGGATGAATTATAAATAGTAGCTTCATCTAAAAGCACAAGATTTTGATCTGCACTTCCGCCACGAACATTAAATCCTGATTGGCCTTCACCTGCGTTTGTAACTCCTGGCAGATTGAGAATTGATTTTAAAATATCAACTTCGCCAAGAATTACCGGCATTTGCTTCACAGTTTGTATTGATAGTTTATTAACGCTCATTTCAGCTTTTCTAATATCTGCTCGCTTTTTGTTGTCAGTAATAACTACTTCATCTAATTGTTGAAAATTTTCTGTCAGAGAAAAGTTGCTTTTTAAATTTTGGGTTAAACTAATTTCTTGTTCAGTTGTTTGATATCCCAAGTTGGTAATTAATAATGTATGTTTACCTTCGGGTAGTGTCATGGAGTAAAATCCATATTCATTTGTAGTGGTACTGGCTTTAGTCTCAACAAAATATATAGAAACTCCAATTAAAGTTTCTTTGTTTTTGTTATCGGTTACAGTTCCGCTAATGGTATATTTTTCTTGACAAAAAGCGAAAAAACTCGTTAGTAATATGATAAAATTTAGGGCATTTTTTTTTGTCATTTGAATTGAATTATAAAATAAAAGTGCAAATGTAACTATATATAACGTATGTTTTTAATTGTCATTTGTTAATCATTGGTTAATTTAAATCCACTATTTGTAACAAATTCTATACTTTTACATAGTTATAAGTTTTTTATGAAAGTGTATTTTGCTTTTTTTGTTTTCATCACCACTACGTGTTTTTCACAATTTGAAACACCAAAAAAGGCTATTAATATTGCTCCCATTTCTAATCCGTCTAGTCCTATAACATCTCCAGTTTCTTCAAAATTAATTACTTATCCAAGTTTGTTTGATAAAAAAGACAAATTATTGTCAAACGTATCATTGTTAAATAAAACCCCAGAATCTGAAAAAAGCATTTTTGATAAAGAGCAATTC
This sequence comes from Flavobacterium psychrophilum, assembly GCA_945907225.1. Taxonomy (GTDB): domain Bacteria; phylum Bacteroidota; class Bacteroidia; order Flavobacteriales; family Flavobacteriaceae; genus Flavobacterium; species Flavobacterium psychrophilum_Q. Next base: position 8,454 of record CAMDSN010000043.1, read on the forward strand.
GATAGTCCAGCTCAAGTCTATACAGATAAGATGAATGCACAAATAACAGATGGTAAGATTTACGAATACTACAAAAAAGATTATTTATTAGCTTCTTACAAGTGTTCTACGGCTTCTGCAAAGTTTGCTTTAAAGGATTTTGGAGAGCCCGATGGTGATGTGGTCCGAATATGGCTGAACGATGCCGTTATTATTGAAGCCATAACATTAGACAGCAGTTATCGAGAGATTATTTTAAATTTGCGTAACGGTCAAAATTTATTAGTGATTGAGGCACTAAATGAAGGAATTATATCCCCAAATACGGCTCAGTTTAGTATTTTTAATGATCGAGGTGATATAGTTGGAAATAATTTGTCGGGTTTGCTAACAAATGTAAAAGCAACTATTATTATTGACAAAGTAGATATTCTAGGTCAATAAAAAGACGGCAAAGGCCGTCTTTTTATAATTTAATCAAATATGATGTTCTGATTTTAAGCTAGTTTTGCATCCAAATTTTGTTTGATAACGGCTAAAAAATCTTCGGTAGTTAAATAATCTGAAGCCGTTAAATTATCTGGTTTAACAAGAATAGCTAAATCTTTTGTCATTTTTCCACTTTCAACCGTTTCAACACAAACTTGCTCTAGCTTTGAACAAAAATCAATAAGTTCATTATTATTATCTAGTTTGCCACGGTGCTCTAAACCACGAGTCCATGCAAAAATTGATGCAATCGGATTTGTTGAAGTCGATTTTCCCTTTTGGTGTTCTCTGTAATGACGTGTTACAGTTCCATGAGCAGCTTCTGCCTCAACTGTTTTCCCATCGGGTGTTACTAGAACAGATGTCATTAACCCTAACGATCCAAATCCTTGAGCTACGGTGTCAGATTGCACATCGCCATCATAGTTTTTACAGGCCCATACAAATCCACCATTCCATTTCATACAAGAGGCAACCATATCGTCAATTAATCGATGTTCGTATGTCATTCCATTAGCATCAAAATCTTTTTTATAATGTTGCTGATACACTTCCTCAAAAATATCTTTAAACCTGCCATCATAGGCTTTAAGAATCGTGTTTTTAGTTGAAAGATATAGCGGCCATTTTTTGGTTAATGCCATTTGAAAAGAGGAATGAGCAAATCCATAAATACTTTCGTCTGTGTTATACATAGATAGTGCTACTCCGTCACCTTTAAAATCATATACGTTCCATGATGTGGTTTCGCCTGCCTCATTTGTAAAAGACATGGTCAATGTGCCTTTTCCTTTAATTACTTTATCTGTTGCTTTGTATTGATCTCCAAACGCGTGACGACCAATTACGATCGGTTTTGTCCACCCTTGAACATAACGAGGAACATTACTCATAATTATTGGTTCACGGAAGACAGTACCGCCAACAATGTTTCGGATAGTGCCATTTGGTGATTTCCACATCTCTGAAAGATTAAATTCTTTTACTCTTTCTTCATCCGGTGTTATGGTGGCACATTTTATTCCTACATTGTATTTTTTTATTGCTTCAGCAGAATCTATTGTAACTTGATCTTTTGTAGCATCTCTATGTTCTATTCCTAGATCAAAATATTTAATATCTAATTCCAAATAAGGTAGAATTAATTGCTGTTTAATAAAACTCCATAT
>CAMDSN010000044.1 GCA_945907225.1 Flavobacterium psychrophilum
AAACGATTTGAAATTACAAATGTTGGTCATGTAATTGCTAAACTAAAAAGTATTGCTCCAAAGGGATTAATGACTGTTGAAGAAGCTAGAGCACAGGTTGAGCCTATACTAAAAAACAAAAAGAAAGCAGCTAAAATTGAAGCTAAAATGAAAGGCACATCACTAGCTGTAATTGCTAAAAAGAATAAAGTTACTGTAATGAATGCTGTAGATTTAACTTTAGAAAGTGCAAATATTCCAGGCGCTGGTTTTGAACCTAAAATAGTTGGAATGGCATTGTCTAGTAAAGCAGGAAAGATATCTAAGCCAATTATTGGCAGTTCCGGGGTATATGTAATAGCTACTAAATTAATTACCAAAGCACCTGCAATTAAAAAGTATGATGATTTTGTAGCAAAATTAAAACAACAAGCTGTTGGTAATGCTGGTAGATTTTTACAAGCAATAAAAGAAGATTCAGACATAGAAGATAACAGAGCCGATTTCTATTAGAAATTCAATATCTGTACTAAAAACAAAGCCGATGCAATTGCATCGGCTTTGTTTTATAATATCATTTCATCATATGGAATGATAACATCAAAACCACGATCTACAAAATACTTTGTGGGATTTATAATAGAAACAGCCAAAACAAAATCTCCTCCCCAAGCACCAAGACTCTTTATTACACCATTAAAATCTGGAAATAGGGACTCTTTTATTGTTTGTAGTTCTAGAATTGCACTGAGTTCAATTTCGTGCTTTTCAATTGCGCTAATAAAATCTTGAAATGTTTCTGCTTTAATTACAGATTCTGTAATTCCGTTTATAATTTTCAAAGCGACAGAATCATTTGCTGATTTTCCATAATATGAAGCGATAGCAGCTTTGCTATTTTGCTTTTTATTAAGATAAATAAAATACATATTGTTAGTAAAAGAGGGTTTGAAATTAACCCTTTCAATAATCGGTTTGTCATTCACCAGCTGATAGCTAATCGGACTCCCGTTTTGAGCACATGCAATATCGTAGCCACTACCCCCAAAACTTCTTTTTAATAGCTCAAATGGATCAATTCCTAGCCATTGAGCAATATTATTGATTAGCGTTGATGAGGTTCCTAAACCCCATTTTTTTGGAAAAGTTAATTCGGTCTTAATATGATATCCTTTTGAGGAGTTTATAAAATCAGAATTCATCAAATAAGCTATGTGTAATATTTCAATTAATGTGTTTTTTATAGCTTTTGAATCCTCAAAACGTTCATTTTTAATTATTGATTCAAAAGAAATAACATCATCAAACCATACACTACCATCACTATCAAAACTCTGCCAGTGAATTATTTGCCCCTGGTCTTCTTCTACAACTAAATTCTGACCATACTTTGTTGGTAATGCAAAAGCTTTGGCTCCATCAATTACTAAATATTCTCCTGTGATGAGTAGTTTTCCGTTACTGTAAAAAGTTTGTTTCATTTTTTTTTGCCACGAATGCGCGAATTTTTTTTTAAATAGATGCAGATTATTTTCTTAATTTCTCAATAAAATTTACAACCGCCGCATGCGAAATTGAATTGCCCTCAAAATGGGCTTTAATTATTTTTCTTTCTTCAGAAGTAGTTTGAAACTGATTGAGAATATTATTGATATGCATTTTCATGTGCCCCTCTTGAATTCCTGTTGTGGTTAAAGATCGCAAAGCAGCAAAATTTTGAGCTAAACCAACCACGGCCGCCAACTGCATTAATTCTTTTGCAGAGGGTTTCCCCAAGATTTCTAGGGCAACTTTTACGAGAGGATGTAAAGATGTTAAACCTCCAACCGTTCCAAGGGCTAATGGAATCTCCATCCAAAAGGAAAATAGACCATTTTCAATTTTTGCGTGTGATAAACTAGAATACTTCCCATTCCTTGCTGCATAAGCATGGACTCCTGCCTCCACAGCACGGAAATCATTTCCGGTTGCCAATATAACAGAATCAACGCCGTTCATTATTCCTTTATTATGCGTAACGGCACGGAAAGGTTCAATCTCTGCAATACGAACAGCTTGAACAAATTTTTCTGCAAAAAATTCAGGGTTCGTAATTTTTTTATCTGCCAACTCCGACACCTGACATGAAACTTCGGCACGAACCAGGCAATTGGGAACATAATTAGAGAGAATACTCATCACGATTGTTATATCCCTTTCATTTAAATTAAAGTCAATATAAGAATGGGCCGCATCTTTAAATGTCTTTGCGAGCTGTTCCAAACATGAATTGATAAAATTAGCGCCCATACTATCAATAGTTTCAAATGTAACATGCAATTGATAATAATTTTCTAACTCAAGACTTTTATCACGAAGTTCTATTGAAGTGATTCCGCCTCCCCTATTAATCATGTTTGTAGTTAATGATGCTGTAGATGCTAATAAAGAATCTTTAATTGAATTAAAAAAAACAGTAAGTTTTGATGAACTTCCATTAAAAAGAAAGTGAACTTGACCCACTTTTTCTGTACTTATAACAGTCGCCTTAAACCCCCCCCGTTCGCTCCAATACTTTGCCGACTTTGAGGCCGCAGCTACAACAGAGCTTTCTTCAATAACCATTGGGACGGTATAATAAGAGTCATTAATCAAAAAATTTGGTGCAATTCCCATAGGTAAATAAAAATTGGAAATTGTATTTTCTATAAAATCATCATGAAGTTGTTGAAGTTTTGTATCCTCATTCCAATATTGCTTTATTATTCCTAATCCAGATGTTGGATCTAAAAAATAATGATTAGCAATCCAATTTATTTTTTCGTCTTTTGTTAGTTTTGAAAATCCAGAAATTGCTTGACTCATTGTAATTGTATACTAGTAATGATTTTAGCCCATAAAATTACAAAAAAAAGCCACACTACGTGTGGCTTAAAATCATTGAATATTAATTTTTATTTTTATTTTTTAATTAACTTTAAGGTAGCTATATTGTTATTTACATCCGTAACTTTAACCATATAAATGCCTGTTTTTAAATCAGAAATTTCATAAACATCATTCTCTAATTTATTTTGAAATGTTCTGACTAACTGACCCGTTAAAGAAAAAATTTCAACATTTGTAACAAATTGATTTATGCTAAAAGTTCCTGAAGATGGATTAGGGTAAATACTTAAATTATTGATCACATTAAACTCTTGGAAACTGAGAGTTGCTGGCAAATTACCATAAACTCTATAACCCCCTGGTTCTATAGAAATATTTTGATTCGTAGAACTTACAGTAACAGGAGAATTATCCATTAAATTATACCAAGTTCCTGTAAATGGAAAACCTCCAGAAGTATTTAGGGTGTTGTCTGAAAAATTAGTCCTTACAAAAACATAGCTTAGATTAGCGGTTTGTGAAGTAGAAGTCCAAACATCTAATCTTGGGCTACCCGTCGCTGATAGATTCCAAGAAAATTGACCGTTTTCAAAAACAGGTTCATTTTTCTTCAAATCAATCATCTTTGCCCAAGCATTATAAACGGCACTTCTATTGGCATCTTGTAACCAATTTTCACTCCATTGTGGTTGTGGCTTGGTGTCTAGTTTACAATCTGGATTTGAAAAAGAAACATTTCCATTATTACAAGTCCACAAAGACCTATCCCAACCTAAATCACCAAAATGCCACATCATTTTTGGCCCAGGCACTAAAAACAGTACAGCACCCATGGCAGGAAGTCTTTGATGTACTTTAAATAAATTTCCTTGAGTTTGACCAGCTTCATTTAATGCCTTATAAACCACTCGTTCTTCATCATGACTTTCTGCATATCCTATCATTCTATCAGAAGGATCCGTTACACCCGATAAATCAGCATAATTTCCTTTAAGCAAATTAGCATAAGGCTCTATCATTTTACGCCATTGCATTATACCTTTACTATCGCCACTTCTCAGGTAATTTGCCCATTCTACTTCTTCAGTTGCGGAACCACCTGTCCCCAAATGCTCAAAAATAACAAAAGAGTTTGGATCGGCAATCCATTGATTATCTGCGTACCATTTCATTTTGGCAACTCTATCTGACTGATAGCCATTGGTACAACCTTCGTCTGATGAACCACATGCGTTTGTAAACCCTTTTGTTAAATCCCAACGATATCCATCAATCTTAAATTCATTAATCCAATATTGAATGGTGCGGATTGAATAGGTATTTGCTAAGTTTCCGCCTGGGCCTGTTTCTCTAAAATGATTTATATCACTACCAACATTATAAGAATGTTTAGGCGTTAAATTAATATAAGGGTTTTCGGAAGTTGTTCTCTCGCCATTAGTGTTTGTATTAGCCCACCCATCATTATCTGAATCAAGCATCCACATTCTTTCAAGAGGCGAACGGCCAAAAACATGGTTTAAAGCCAAATCTAAAATCACGGCTATACCGTTTTGATGGCATAAATCAATAAGCTCTTTCAATTTAGCAGGCGATCCATAACGCTTGTCTAAAGCCATATGAAAAGCGGTGTTATAACCCCAACTCATGTTGCCTTCAAATTCCATCACTGGCATTATTTTAATAGCATTGATTTTAAGATTTTTAAAATAGTCAATTTTATTAATTACATCTTGATAGGTTCTATTAGCATCGAAATCTCTAACTAGAATTTCGTAAAAAACCAGATCTTTCTTTTTTGGTTTAACAAAATTTGTAGTTGCACTACTCCAATTGTATGAAAACAAAGTGTTTGATCCAGTCTGTAGAACAGTAACCTCACGTTCTTGACCAGGCGCAATGGTTGCATAAACCGGAAGTCCGGGAAATGCTCCTAAAGTTATAATCTCAGGATCATCAAATGGAGACAAAACTAAAGTTGAAAAAGGATCGGCTGTTTTAACAATTGATGGTGATCCAATTGGAAGATTCACAACATCACAAACCCAATATTGGTAAGCATATATTTGACCCGGAACTAAACCTGTTAATTCTAACCAAAATTTTGTAGAACCAGAGGTGTTATCTTTTTTCATTGCATATGCTGATGTAGGTTGCCAGTTGTTGAAACTTCCGGCAACATATACAAAACTTTTAAAAGGGGCATTTAAAACTAAAGTTGCCTTGGTAGGATCTGAAGTATTATAATTGATTCCATCAACTAATCCGGCGGGTATTGGTGCTGACACTACAGGAGTCCCATTAATTACAACGGAAAATTTAGCTGTAAAGGTTGTAATTCCTTGCGTAATTTTTAGTTCATAATTTTTATTTACAGTAACATTTGTATCTGTAAATGAATATGAAGTTGTAGTTTGTGTGTTTAAAGCTGTGGTTGAACCATTAACAAATAATTGATAGGTAGCATTTCCGTTAGTGTTGTTTGCAGTAATAGCAACGTTTGAACCACTTGTTATAATATTACTACTATTTAATAATGGTGCTGTTAAAGTATATTGAAAAGCACCTACAGGAATGAAAATATCTGGCCTGGATTGCAAAGCCCCGTCAGCTGATCGAAAAACAACACAAATCTGTGTTATTGAACTGGTAATTGGTACTCCAAAATACGTATATAAATCTGGTGAAATTGTTAAGGTATAATTTGAAGAAGTGCCGACTTGTGTCAACTGAGGATGTAGCGGACTAACAAAATTAGTACTGCCTTTAATGTTTTGAAATGCAACTCCATTAACGGTAACGCCTATGTAGGCATAAATTATTCCTGTATAGGGAGCTAATTCTGTTCCGGTTTTATTAAATGTAATTGTAACTGGCTGATCTGCGAGAACTGTAGTTGGAGATGTTGTTACTTGTCCGAAAGACACAGAAGAAAAAACTACCAGGAGTATCAGGATAAAATATTTTCTTTTCATAGCTTGAAAGATATAAAATGGACTGAGAATAAAATTAATCTCAGTCCATCATTTTTTAAAATTTTTTTATAATTAATCTACTGATATAACTTTTGTGATAGTATTAATTTTGAATTTTCTTACTGCATCTGGTCCTATGTATTTAAAATTTGAATCCCCATCATTAGCATTTACTAATTCAGAATCAATTGTATATCCATCATTTACATAAGAAGGGTAATTTTTGTTTGGGGAGCCCCAACTATCCCCGCCATCGTTAGCTAACCAAACTCTAAAGTTGGCATCACCTGCTGGGTTCATTCTAATTACAGCTTCATAAACTCCTGGAGCGATTAAACCTAACTCTGATTCATTACTACCTGACCAAGACCAACCACCTGGTGTAGCTGCTCCAACTAACCAATAAGAATTAGCGGCTGTAGCACCTTGAAAGGCAGTAATTGTTTTCTTGTTCTCATCAATTTTTAAACGATGAACACCTGGTGCTCCGATAAATCTAAAATTAGAGTCACCATCATTTGCATTTTCGAAATTTGAACCAATCTTATATCCTAAACCTGTATAATAAGGAAAGTTTCTACCAGAATCCCAATTTCCTTCTTCGGTAAAAAATCTAAAAGTATCATTTGCAAAAGTAACGTTTGCTGTTAATACGTTATCATCACAAATTAAATTTAAAGGAGAATTCCAGTTCCAACCAGCAGAAGGAATTCCGGCACCTACAGCAAATTGACCTAGACATCCATAAGGTGTAACTAAATAGGTAATTGTATTAGAATAAGCTGGCTCAGAAGAACCAACTGTAGCTTTAATTCTAATATCTACTGGGCTTTGAACAAATGGTGTTGCACCTGCTACCAATGCGGCAAAGTTAAGTTGCCCTGATTGAACAGTAATGAATTCACTTGTAGTAGTCGCTAAAACTTGAGCATTAGAAAAGTCAGATCCTACAGGCGCTAACTCAACTGAATATTGAATTTCCGTAGGTGTTGAAAAATCAGGTTGTGACCAAGTCAAGGATATTCCTGGATTGGATGGAGTGTTTTCATTTAGAATAACAGAATCACCAGTTAATGGAGTTATTATTGAAAATGACTCTGCTGGTGTAATAAACTTTAAATCTTGCTCGTCTTCACACGAAGTTAAAAGAAAAGCACTTATTGCTAATACAAAAATTGATTTTACTATTTTTTTCATCTTATTTTATTTTTTTATTAATAACCTGTGTTTTGTGTTAAATTTGGGTTTGCTACTAAAGCTAGTTGTGGAATTGGAAATAAATTACGGTTTGAAGAAATTGCCACGCCGCCGGCAGCATTACCCTTCCAAGCCCATATGTAAGTACCTCCTGAATATTTTCCAAATCGAATTAAATCTTGTCTTCTGTGAGCCTCCCAATGTAGTTCTCTTGATCTTTCATCAAGTAAAAAATCTAGAGTAACTTGATTTGCAGCAACATTAGCAAAATTTCCATCATTGGCTCGTTCTCTTAGAGCATTTATATAACCCAACGATTGTGAAGTAGTGTTTGCTTGAGAACTTCCATTAGTAGCTCCATCTTTTCTCATTTGAGCTTCAGCATACATTAAATAAGCATCGGCTAATCTGAAAAGTGGAAAATCAGTATCAACGAAAGTTGTATTAGATCCCGGTATACCATTTGAACTAACATTAGAATATTTAGCCAAAATATAACCTTGATTTCTATTATTAATGTCTAAGATTTCAAGAGATCTATTTCCTCCACCTGTAAGGGTTTTTCTAGCGTCAAAGTCGTAATCAGCTCCGTTGAATTTTTCAACAAATTGTTTTCTAAGACGAATAGCTCCACCCCAACCTCCAGCGCCAACGCCTAAAGAGATTCCATTTTGTTCTAACGAACCAACTGAACCATTTGTCATTACAGTTGTAGGCCCATAATTTTGTGTAACTGAGCCGTCTGACTGTATAGCAAAAATCATTTCAGTAGAAGTATCGTTATCAGCTTTAAAATTATCTAAATAATTTAGTTCTAAAACATATCCTCCAGCTATAATAGCTTCACATTGAGTCATACAATCTTGATATCTGTTTTGACCTATGTATACTTCTGCATTTAAATAAATTTTAGCTAAAATCATACGAGCAAATGCTTGATCTAATCGACCAGACTCATTTGTACGAGGTGCTTTCAATTCAGGTATAACAGCTGTCAATTCATCTTCAATGTATTCAAAAAGTTGTTGTCTATTGTATTCTACTCCAGCAACAGCTACAGGTTGATCTTCAGTATTAAATGCAGCTTTTCCAAAAAGATCCATTAAATGATAATATGCTAATGCTCTCATAGCTTTTATTTCATTTCTGTAATCTTCTATATCACTAAGTAAAGTTGGATCATTAACACCTCTTGAAGAAAGTTTACTCGGAGTAGTTTGTCTTAAATACTCATTACATAAAGCTACATGAAACATTCCTCTACTAAACATCCCTCTAACAATTACATTATCAGATGTCCAAATGTTGCGTTGTAAATCCCTAACACCTCCATCATTTTCGTAACTCCAAATGGCTTCATCTGTGGTAAGATTTTGTAAATACCATAAACAACGTCCGTATTGGCTCGTACCTGCGTCAATTCCACCAATATTTGATGAAGTTGGTCCATCTGTACCAGTCAATGCCAAGTTACCATAAACACCTGCTAAGCCTTTTTTGTAGGCATCTTGTGATCCAAAAAACTCATCCGAAAGGAATACCTGCGGATTTTCAGGTGTGATATCCAAATCGCTTTCACATGATGTAAACATCAAATAAGCGAAAAAGATAAAAACGAAATTAATTTTAAATTTTTTCATAGTTTTTTTTAGAATTTTAAATTAGCACCAAATAAAATTTGTCTTTGACGTGGATAAATAGTATTATCCAAACCTCCATTGATTTCTGGATCCAATCCAGAATATTCAGTAATTATAAAAGCGTTTTGAACGCCTGTAAATAAGCGTAATGATGCTTTACCTTCAAGCCATTCAGGGAATGTATAACCTAAAGTTATATTGTCCATTCTTAAAAAGGATCCATTTTCAACATAAATATCCGATAAAGCTATTAAACCCGTAGGAACTGCAAAACCTGTATTATTGAACGAATTGGGTATATTAGCTAGCTGACCATCATTATTAACTGCATAATCCGAATAAGCCCTTGTAGCATTTACCTGATTCAATATTCTGTTGCCTATACTAGCTCTTAAGAAAAATGAAAAATCAAAGTTTTTATAATTCATGTTAGATGAAAAACCAAAAACAGCATCTGGATCTGCATTCTTATATAAGTATCTATCATTTTCGTTCACAATTCCATCTCCATTCAAATCAGCAAATGCACCGTCTAATGGACTTCCATCAGTATTATATAATTGCTTGTAAACAAAGAAAGAGTCTGGTGTAAATCCTACTCTTCTTATAAGAGAAGTTCCCCCAAAACCTGCTCCTGAACCTCCCAAAAACACTTCCGTTTGTCCCGCAGGTAATGATTCAATTCTTCTTTCAAACTTAGTAGCATTGAAATTTACATTCCAATTAAAATTATCTCCTTTAACTACATCAGCATTTATATTTAACTCAAGACCTTTTGTAGAGAAGCTTCCACCGTTTGCTGGACCTTGGTTTCCAAAATTACTACCATCTGCATAAGGAGTTTCATTAAAATACAAATCATCTGTTAATTTATAAAATGCATCTAAACTTCCTGAAATTTTTCCGTTAAATAATCCATAATCTAAACCTATATTGTAAGAAGTTGTTTCCTCCCATTTTAAATTAGGATTATACGATTGAGGTACACCTACTACAAATGAATCTCCTCCAAAACTGTATTGAGAGTTTGGTAATCCGGTAGTATATCTTGGCAAGTAAAAATCTCCAACTGGAATAGCTTGCTGACCAGAAATACCCCAACCTAAACGTAGTTTTAAATCAGAAATTAATTTACTGTCTTTGAAAAAGTCTTCCTTCATTTTCCAGGCAAAAGCAGCTGATGGAAAATTACCCCAACGGTTTTCTTCAGAAAAACGGGAAGTTCCATCTCTTCTCATAGCAAGAGTAAGTAGATACTTGCCTTTAAAACCAATATTTGTTCTAGCAAAATATCCAATTAACACTTCGTCTGGACTTGCAGGAAAACTTTCTACAGCCGCTGAGTTATTTCTATTTC
>CAMDSN010000045.1 GCA_945907225.1 Flavobacterium psychrophilum
CTCTTAATTTGAATCGGAATATCTAATTTCAATGCGAGTAAAGGTTCAACTGTATCTAAAAATTTAATGGGATGTGCCGTTTCAAGGAAAACACCCACACAATTAGGTTGTTTTTTCATTTCCTTTTTTAAGCCAAGATACCCAACGGCGCCGTGAGGTTCGGCAATGTATTTGGTTTGTTTATATATGTTTTTAATGGCAACTTCAGTTTCAGCATCGGTAAAGGAATACGAGCTGAAGTCTTTTTCAAATTCACTTAAGTTATTATCATATAATTCTTGAATTCTGATAAAATTACTTGGGTTACCCACATCCATTGCATTTGAAATAGTTGCTATAGAAGGTTTTGGATTATAGTTTCCGTTTTCTAAAAATCTTGGAACGGTATCGTTAGCGTTTGTCGAAGCCACAAAATGGGAGATAGGCAAACCCAAACGTTTGGCTATAATTCCGGCACAAATATTTCCAAAGTTGCCACTTGGACATGATAAGATAATTGGTTTTTTTTCTTTTTTTAATTGTTGGTAGGCAAAGAAAATATAAAACATTTGCGGTAGCCATCGGGCAATATTAATTGAATTGGCCGACGTTAGATTTTTGTGTTTTAAGCTTGCATCTAAAAATGCTTTTTTAACCATATCTTGGCAGTCATCAAATACGCCATCAACTTCTAAAGCTTTTATATTTTTTCCTAAAGTTGTTAATTGTCTTTCTTGAATGTCGCTTACTTTGCCCGAGGGATAAAGGATAACAACTTCTATTCCTTTCGCGTCCAAAAAACCACTAGCAACTGCACCACCTGTGTCTCCTGAAGTAGCAACTAAAACAGTGTTTCTGATGTCTTTTCCTCTATTGAAATACTCAAGGCAGCGTGACATGAAACGGGCGCCTACATCTTTAAACGCCATTGTAGGTCCGTGAAAAAGTTCTAAAGAATACACATCCTCTTCAACACAAACACAAGGAAAATCAAAGCAAAGGGTATCGGCAATTATTGACTTTAACTCGGATTCTGGAATTTCCGATCCAATAAATTGTTTTATAGCTTCAAAGGCAATTTCGTTGTTAGAATAATTTTCAATATTTTCAAAAAATGAATTGGGCAACGGCAAAATAGATTCGGGAAAATACAACCCTCTATCAGGAGCTAATCCCGAAACCACTGCTTCTTCGAAACTAACTTTAGTTATTCTATTATTTAAACTATAATACTTCATCTTAAATTATTTTAGTCCCTTCTGCATTAATTAGCGATAGATGTATATCAAACGAAAGTTGACTATCCTGGAAGGCAATTTGCATGGCATTGGCTACTATTTTGGCATTGGCTTTGCCATTACATAGTGCAAAAATTGATGGTCCGGCTCCCGAGATCCCGGCTCCCAAAGCACCATTATCAATAGCAGTTTTTTTAACAGCATCAAAATAGGGAATCAAATGTTTTCTCGCGGGTTCTATCAACACATCTTTTAGCGACCGACCAATAAGTTCATAATCCTGAGTAAATAATCCTGCAATAAAACCGCCGAGATTTCCGGTTTGTGTAATGGCATCTTTTAACGGAACATATTCGGGTAATACGGCTCTTGAGTCTGATGTTTTTAGTTCTATATCGGGATGTAGTACCACAGCGTACATTTCTATCGGACTATCAATTCGAATTACATTCAAGGGATTATAACCACTAACCAGAGTGAATCCTCCTAAAAGACATGGAGCAACGTTGTCTGCGTGTTCTGAACCACTGGCAACTACTTCGCCTTTCATAGCAAATTCTATCAATTGATGTTTTGTGTATGGCCTACCAAGAAGTTCGTTAATTCCAAAAACAGCACCAGCAGCACTTGCAGATGAACTTCCTATTCCACTCCCTAGTTTTAGTTTTTTATGGATTTCTATTTCAAAACCAAAGTCCATTTCACCATGTTGTAAAACGTGATTATTTAGGAGTGCCAAAGCGGCTACACCCGCCACATTTTTTTCGATTTCTAATGGTAAATCAGCACCAGTAATTTTGGAAATTCGAACTCCATTTATTGCAACTTTTCTAATAATCATTTCATCACCAATGCCATCTAGGCAAAGTCCCATTACATCAAATCCGCAGTTTAGATTGGCAATAGTGGCAGGACAGAATATTTTGATTTCGTTCATTTTTTTTTATAGTTGTTGGTTGTCGGTTGTCAGTTGTTGGATATTTTCCTATCAACTATCAACGGTCAACTTTTTTACACGTTTCCAATTCTAATTACGTCGGCAAAAATACCAGAAGCCGTAACAGCAGCACCAGCACCGGCGCCTTTAATAATTAATGGTTGGTCTACATATCGATCTGTGAAAAATTCTACAATATTGTCTTTGCCTTCTAAATTGTAGAACGGACTTTCCTTGGGTATAAACTGCAAGCCAACAGCGGCTTTTCCATTATCAAATTTTGCCACAAATTTTATTCTGCATTCTTTCGCTTTTGCTTCGGCTAATAGTTTGTTAAAATGCGCTTCATGAGTAATGAGGGATTTAAAAAAGTCTTCATTATTTGTAGTATCCATACACGCTTTTGGTAAGAAGCAATTATTCTCAATTTCTTCAATATCCATTTTATATCCACTTTCGCGAATAAGAATTAGAATTTTCCTTGCTACATCAACGCCACTTAAATCAATTTTCGGATCAGGCTCTGTAAAGCCTTGAACACCTGCTTCTTTTACAACATCATGAAAGTTATAATTTTCGCTAAAATTATTAAAAATAAAGTTTAAACTACCCGAAAGCACAGCCTGTATTTTATTTACTTTATCGCCTGAAGCAATCAAATGCTTGAGCGTGTCAATAATAGGTAATCCAGCTCCAACATTAGTTTCAAATAGGAACGGAGCATTGTATTTTCGAGATAGATTTTTTAGATTTTTATAATTTTCAAATTCAGAAGAACAGGCAATTTTATTACAAGTAACCACAGCAATATTTTGACTTAAGAATTTATCATACATAGATGCAATATCCGAGTTTGCGGTTATATCAACAAAAATGCTATTGCGTAGATTTAATTTTTTGACGGTAGCAATAAAAACAGTATTATCAGTGTTTTCGCCTTCAGTTAGCTTATTCTTCCAGTCGTTTAGGTCAATTCCTTCCTCGTCAAACACCATTTTTTTAGAATTTGTTAGTGCAATAACTCGTAGATTGATCTTTAAGTTGTCTTTTAAGAAATTTTTCTGTTGTTTAATTTGATCAATGAACTTTTCTCCAACATTACCAACTCCCATCACAAATAGGTTTAATTGCTTTGTATTGTCTTCAAAAAATCTTTCATGAAGCGTGTTCAATGCTTTTACTACGTCTTTTTCATTAATCACAACCGATATGTTTCTTTCTGAAGCACCCTGTGCAATAGCTCTAATATTAACGTTGTTTTTACCCAATGTGCTAAACATTTTACCACTAATTCCTTGGTGATTTTTCATGTTTTCGCCAACTAAAGCTACTATGCATAACTCTTTTTCAACAATGCAGGGCTCTACTCTGTTTTGTGAAATTTCAATTTCAAAGGTTTTGTCAATCGCGTCTTTGGCTTTAGCAGCATCCGAATTTAAAATGCCAATGCAAATGGAATGTTCGGAAGAAGCTTGGGTTATAAAAATTACATTAATATTATGTTGAGATAAGACCTCAAATAATCGTTTTGATGAACCAGCAACGCCAATCATACCGGAACCTTCTAAAGTTAGTAAAGCTATGTTGTCTATATGCGAAATTCCTTTTATAGGGTTTGTAGTCGATTTTGAATTGCTAGAAATTAAGGTCCCCTTAGTATTGGGTTCAAATGTATTTTTAATTAATATTGGAATACTATCTTTTAAAACAGGTTGAATGGTTGGCGGATATAGAACTTTTGCTCCAAAATGAGATAATTCCATAGCTTCTTGATAGGATATTGTATCTATAGGTTGGGCTTGTTTTACAATTTTTGGATTTGCTGTAAACATTCCATCAACGTCGGTCCAAATTTCAAGAATTTCGGCTTTTAGGGCTGCGGCTAAAATTGCAGCCGTATAATCAGACCCCCCTCTACCAAGGGTGGTGCTGTTGCCATCTAGAGAAGAGGCAATAAATCCGGGCAAAACAACAACTTGAAATGAAATTGATTTATAAAAATCAGTTATTAAAAGATTTGTTTTTTCAAAATTAACTTGGGCCATTCCAAAATTTGAATCGGTTTTAATTAATTCTCTGCTGTCTTTAAAACAGGAATTAGCAACACTTTCTTTGAGAGCCAAAGCTATAATTTGAGAGGATAACAACTCTCCAAATCCCGCAACGATATCAGCGGTACGATCTGAAATTTCACCCAAAAGATAACAGCCGTCCAAGAGTGTTTTTAAATGGTTGATAGCGCCATTAACGGTGTCTATTATTTCATTTTGATCACTTATTGGTATTAATTGATCTATTACTGCTTTGTGTTTTTGCTCAATTTCCGCAACAATTTCTTTGTATTTTTTATCTTTTGCCGAGGCAGTTTTTCCGGCTAGAAGTAATAAATCTGTTACACCACTAAATGCTGAAACTACAACATTTAATTTATGAGATTTACTTTTGTTTGCTACAATTGCAATTGTTTTTGAAATATTTTCTGAATTGGCTACTGATGTGCCGCCAAATTTTAATACTATCATGATTTTAATATGCGTTGAAATTATTAGTAATAAGTTGTCCTACTTTTTGTAAAAGTCAATTAACGTGGATTATATGAAATGATTATACCCCAAATGGGGTTGAAGTTGTTTTGGTAACAACTATAAATATAGCTGAATTAGCTGGAGCATATAAAGTAATTATGTTGTTTAAATTCCACATGATTTCAAAAATACTACTTTTTGTATAGTAAAAAAGGATATAGGTTATTTTTATTAAAATCGTAGTTATCGGGATAGTAGCTAAAAAAAATAACTTTTTTAAAAGCTTTCGTACTCTTATATTATTGAATTCTCAATAAAATACTATACATAAAACTTGTTTATTAATTAATGTTTATTGAATTTTGAGCACGATTTGAAAGTAAAAAATGGAAAATACGTACTATATCAGTTCTCAATTATTGACATTAGAGGATTTACAAATAATTGTTTCTCAAAACAAATTGCTTTCACTCTCAGATGAAGCAAAAATTAATATTCAAAAATGTAGAGCGTATTTAGACAAGAAAATGGCGAATCAAGACAAGCCAGTTTATGGAATAAATACAGGTTTTGGTGCCTTATGCAATGTAAAAATTTCTAATAACGACTTGTCTGCTTTACAAGAAAATTTGGTTCGCTCACATGCCTGTGGGATTGGAGATAGTGTTCCAATTGAGATTGTGAAAATCATGCTTTTACTTAAAATACAATCTTTAAGTTATGGTCATTCTGGAGTTCAATTGATTACTGTTGAACGTTTGATAGATTTTTATAACCATGATATTTTTCCAGTAATTTATGAGCAAGGTTCCTTAGGTGCCAGTGGTGATTTGGCGCCATTAGCGCATTTGTCACTTCCATTGCTCGGTGAGGGAGAAGTATATTTTGAAGGAAAAAAAGTTGATAGCGCATTTGTATTGAAGAAATTTAATTGGAAGCCCATTATATTGCAATCAAAAGAAGGCTTGGCACTTCTTAACGGAACCCAATTTATGAGCGCTTATGGTTGTTATATTTTATTAAAAGCTTCAAAATTTTCATATTTTTCAGACTTGATTTCGGCTATATCGTTGGAAGCATTTGATGGTAGAATTGAGCCGTTTAATGAATTAATTCACTTTGTTCGGCCGCACAAAGGACAAATTAATACGGCAAAACGAATTAAGGAATTGCTTGATGGAAGTGAAATTATTTCACAAACAAAAGATCATGTTCAGGATCCTTATTCTTTTAGATGTATTCCTCAAGTTCATGGGGCATCAAAAGATACTTTGTCATACGTAAAAAAAGTGTTTACAACCGAAATTAATTCGGTTACAGATAATCCGAATATTTTTGTTGAAAGTGACCAAATTATTTCTGGTGGTAATTTTCATGGGCAGCCCTTGGCATTAGCATTAGATTTTTTGTCAATTGCTTTGGCAGAATTGGGAAGTATCTCTGAGAGACGGACATATCAATTAATTTCGGGTTTAAGAGGCTTGCCGCCTTTTTTGGTTAACAATCCCGGACTTAATTCAGGATTTATGATACCGCAGTATACAGCTGCAAGTATTGCAAGCCAAAACAAACAATTGGCAAGTCCGGCTAGTGTTGACAGTATTGTTTCTAGTAATGGGCAAGAAGATCATGTCAGTATGGGCGCCAATGCTGCTACAAAATGTTTGAAAGTGATGGTAAATTTAGAACGAATTTTGGCGATTGAATTGATGAACGCTTCGCAAGCAATTGAATTTCGAAGACCACTGCAATCGAGCCCTTTTGTAGAATCTTTTTTGAAGTCATTCCGTTCGGAAGTTTCACTCGTGAAAGAAGACAGAATATTACACTATGATATTCAAAATTCAATATCTTTTTTAAATACAATTAGTGTTGATTTTGATGAATAATTAAAGTTAATTGAAAAAAAATAACCCAAAAAACAAACAAGAGTTGTGTTTATTGGGTTAAAATGTATCCAAAAATGAAATTAGCTTGTTGGCTTTTTGGCTTTTTTGACAACCACCTTTAATTCCTGAGTAGCTTCCTCTAAGTCCATAAAAATTATATCTCCTGAAGAAATTTTAGAGGTAATTATTTCTTCTGCAAGGGCATCTTCTACATATTTTTGTATGGCTCTTTTTAATGGTCTAGCGCCAAATTGTTTATCAAAACCTTTTTCTGATATATATGATTTTGCTGCATCAGATAAGTTGAGCGTATATCCTAATTCGGCAATCCTGACGTATAATTTTTTTAATTCTATTTCAATGATTAAATCAATATCATGTTTTTCTAGTGGATTAAAAACAATAACATCATCAATTCTATTTAAGAACTCGGGCGCAAAAGTTTTTTTCAACGCATTTTCAATTACACTTTTCGAATTATCATCTGCTTGTGCAATTTTTGCTGCTGTACCAAATCCAACTCCTTGGCCAAAATCTTTTAGTTGGCGTGCACCAACATTAGATGTCATAATGATTATAGTATTTTTAAAGTCTATTTTTCTACCCAAACTATCCGTTAAATAGCCATCATCCAGAACTTGTAACATCATATTAAATACGTCAGGATGCGCCTTTTCAATTTCGTCAAGTAATACAACGCAATAGGGTTTTCTCCTTACTTTTTCAGTAAGTTGCCCGCCTTCTTCGTAGCCAACATATCCTGGAGGTGCTCCAATAAGTCGTGAAATGGCAAATTTTTCCATATATTCACTCATATCAATTCTAATCAAGGCATCTTCTGAGTCAAATAGTTCTTTTGAAATTACTTTAGCCAACTGAGTTTTTCCCACACCGGTTTGGCCTAAGAAAATGAATGAGCCAATTGGTCGGTTTGGATCTTTTAAACCTGCACGATTTCTTTGTATAGAGCGTGATATTTTTAGGACGGCCTCATCTTGCCCAATGACCTTTCCTCTAATTAATTCTGGAAGGTGAGCTAATTTGTTGCTTTCGGTTTGTGCAATTCGATTAACGGGTATTCCTGTCATCATGGAAACTACGTCGGCAACATTGTCTTCTGTAACCAGTATGCGATTATTTTTAGAGTCTTCTTCCCATTGTTCTTGTGCTATTGCTAAATCTTTTTCGAGTCGCTTTTCGTCATCACGAAGTTTAGCTGCCTCCTCATATTTTTGTTTTTTAACAACATTATTTTTTAGTTCTCTAACTTCTTCTAGCTTACGTTCTAGTTCTAAAATTTGTTTAGGAACATCAATATTAGTAATATGTACCCGTGAACCGGCCTCGTCCAATGCGTCAATAGCTTTGTCAGGTAAAAACCGTTCCGACATATAGCGATTCGTTAATTTTACGCAGGCTTCAATAGCTTCATCACTATAGGTTACACTGTGGTGATCTTCATATTTATTTTTTATATTATTTAAAATTGTAATTGTTTCCTCAACCGAAGTGGGTTCAACAATAACTTTTTGAAAACGTCTTTCTAGCGCACCATCTTTTTCTATATACTGACGATATTCATCTAAAGTGGTTGCACCAATACATTGAATTTCGCCCCTTGCAAGAGCTGGTTTAAACATATTAGACGCATCTAATGAACCGGTTGCGCCACCTGCACCAACAATGGTATGAATTTCATCAATAAACAAGATGATATCATCATTTTTCTCTAATTCATTCATCACGGCTTTCATCCGCTCTTCAAATTGCCCACGATATTTTGTTCCTGCAACTAACGAGGCTAAGTCAAGCGTTACAACTCTTTTATTAAATAGTATGCGAGAAACTTTCTTTTGAATAATCCGCAGTGCTAAACCCTCAGCTATAGCAGACTTACCAACACCAGGTTCTCCAATGAGTAGTGGATTATTTTTCTTTCTTCTACTAAGGATTTGAGATACTCTTTCGATTTCTTTTTCACGACCAACAACAGGATCAAGTTTTCCAGCTTCTGCCATTTCGGTCAAATCTCGTCCGAAATTATCCAATACGGGGGTTTTTGATTTTTTATTTGTTTTATTTGCCGGATTATTAAAGTTGCCCTCCTTTAAACTATCGTCTTGCCCTGAGTCATCATTATACGATTCGTTAGTAGGTAAATTATCATTAAAATCTTCTTCACTTGGAGTCATATTTAAATATTGTTCTTTAACCAAATTATAGTCTATTTTTAAACGATGAAGTAGTTTGGTGGTTGGGTCATTTTCATTTCGTAAAATACATAACAATAGATGTGCGGTGCTAATAGATAAACTTTGAAAAACTTTAGCTTCGAGAAACGTAGTTTTAAGTGCGCGTTCCGCTTGACGTGTCAAGTGAAGATTTTTTTTATCGTTATTGTTCTCTATGTTAGGATTGGCTGGACTAAGTATTTCCACCTTTTTACGTAAATGATCTAAATCAACTGATAGATTATTTAAAATTGCAATGGCTTTTCCGTTTCCATCTCTTAACATTCCGAGCATTAAATGCTCTGTTCCAATAAAATCGTGACCTAAACGCAGCGCTTCTTCCTTGCTGTACGTAATCACATCTTTAACTCTTGGGGAAAAATTATCGTCCATAATTATTTTATTCTTGATGTAAATTTAAATAATATTAATCTTATTTTAAAAAAAAAGTGGATTAAAACTACTGTCAGCTAATAGACAAAAAAATATCAATAATAAAAGTAGTTAATGTACTATTTTATTAACTAAAAACCACCCCGCATTTGTTAATAAATCATTGAAATTTATTAGCAAAAAACGGACATTAAATTTATAAATATTCTATATTAGCACGTTTTGAAATTAAACTAATTTTATTTAAATAATTTATAATTTATGTCTGACGGAGAAAGGTTAATTCCAATAAATATAGAAGATGAAATGAAATCAGCTTACATCGATTATTCGATGTCAGTTATTGTTTCAAGAGCTTTACCGGATGTTCGTGATGGCCTTAAGCCAGTTCATAGAAGGGTATTATACGGAATGTATGATTTAGGAGTTTTTTCTAATAGAGCTCATAAAAAATCGGCTAGAATTGTGGGAGAGGTTTTAGGTAAGTATCACCCACACGGAGACACCTCTGTTTACGACGCAATGGTGCGTATGGCCCAAGAATGGAGTTTACGTTACTTATTGGTTGACGGTCAAGGTAACTTTGGATCAGTTGATGGTGATAGTCCAGCAGCAATGCGTTATACAGAAGCTAGAATGAAAAAAATGTCGGAAGACATTATGGCAGATATCGACAAAGAAACTGTTGATTTTCAACTAAATTTTGATGATACCCTTCAAGAACCCACCGTTATGCCAACACGGGTTCCAAATTTGTTAATAAACGGTGCCTC
>CAMDSN010000046.1 GCA_945907225.1 Flavobacterium psychrophilum
AAATTCTTCGCTTAATCCTTTTTGGCTTCCTTCATTTACCATTTTTTCAAGTATTTCATTCCACCGTTTATTTTGTAGAACGGCTACATTTTTTTCCTTTTTTAAGGCACCAATATCTTCAGTAACTTTCATCCTTTTTCCAATGACATCTAATAATTTAGCATCAAACTCATCGATTTTACCTCTTAATTTTGCCAATTTAGATTGGTATTCATAAGCATCATCTGTTTCTTTTCTGATGGTTAAATCAAAAATGATTTTCTTTAAATTTTCAGGAGTTACTTGTTGTGCCGCATCGCTCCAGGCATTGTCAGGATCTATATGTGTTTCGATTATCATCCCGTCATAATTCAGATCGAGTGCTTCTTGTGTAACTTGGAAAATCATATCGCGATTACCCGTTATGTGAGAGGGATCTATTATCAAAGGTAAATTCGGAAATCGGTTTTTAAAATCGATTGGAATTTGCCATTCGGGATTGTTTCTATATTTGGTTTTTTCATACGTAGAAAACCCTCTGTGAATAATTCCAAGCTTTTTAATTCCTGCATTATACAAACGCTCCACTCCACCTATCCACAAAGCTAAATCCGGATTTACCGGATTTTTTACCAATACAATTTTGTCTGTATTCTGCAAAGCATCGGCAATTTCCTGAACGGCAAACGGATTAACGGTTGTACGTGCTCCAATCCACAAAATATCTATATCGTATTCTAAAGCTAATTTAACGTGAGCAGCTGTCGCTACTTCAATTGCCATTAGTAAACCCGTTTCGGCTTTTGCTTTTTGCAACCATTTTAAACCAATAGCACCAACACCTTCAAATTTCCCCGGACGCGTCCTTGGCTTCCATATTCCTGCCCTAAAAACCGACACTTTAGAATCTTTTAATTCATGTGCAATTTTCAACACTTGATCTTCGGTTTCTGCACTGCAGGGTCCGGCAATTACTAGTGGATGTATTAGTTTAAAATCATCCAACCATTTTCTATTTTCTGTTGTTATGTTCATAGCTTTATTTTTTTCCGTTTAATATTTCTTTAATTCTATTGGTGTTTTGCATTTCGTTGAAGACAGCTTCATAATTCTCATCCTCCAATAATTTTTTAAAATGTGTCAAGTTAGAAATATATTCTTCCAAACTTTTGACGACATGCTTTTTGTTTTGCTTAAAAATAGGTGTCCACATTGCTGGAGAACTTTTAGCTAAACGCACCGTGCTTTCAAATCCTGAACCTGCCATATCAAAAATATCGCGTTCATCCTTTTCTTTTTCCACCACTGTTTTACCTAACATAAAAGAACTGATATGGGACAAATGCGAAACATAAGCAATATGTTTGTCGTGCGATTTAGCATCCATATAGCGAATGCGCATACCTAGTTTTTTAAAAAGTTCCATTCCTCTTTCCTGTAGTTTAAACGTTGTTTTTTCTACTTCGCAAATAATGTTGGTTTTATCTTGAAACAAATCTTTTATAGCTGCTGAAGGTCCAGAAAATTCTGTTCCGGCAATTGGGTGTGTGGCCATGAAATTTCTTCTTTTCATATGATTTGCAATAGCATCACAAATTGGTAATTTAGTAGATCCGACATCTATAACTAAAGTGTCTTCCCCAATAGCATCTAAAATTTTTGGCAAAAGAACCATTCCTACATCAACAGGAACCGAAACAATTACTAAATCGGCGTTTATCAAATCTTCTATGGTAGCTTTCTTATCTATAATTCCCAACTTCAGAGCTTCTTCTATATGATTTTCATTAGAATCAATTCCGAAAACGGTAGTATTTTCATAGTGTGATTTAATGTCTAATGCCATTGAGCCACCTATTAATCCTATCCCTATTACGTATATTTTTGTCATTTTTTCTATTTAAAATCTTGAAATAGCTTCTTGTATTTTCTCTTCAGTAACACACAATGAAAACCGAATATAACCTTCGCCATTACTGCCAAATATAGTTCCTGGCGTGATAAAAATATGTTTTTCTATCAATATTTCATCAATGAATTTTTCTGCTGATAATATGCCATTTGGCAATTTTGCCCAAACAAATAATCCAACACTAGTCTTGTCAAAACTACAATGTAATTTTTCGGCTAGTTTAAAAATCAAATTTCTCCTTTTTGTATAAATTTCATTCTGCCTTTCGAACCAATTTTCTCCTAATTTCAATGCCTCGATGGCGCCTTTTTGAATGCCATAAAACATACCGCTATCCATATTACTTTTAACCCTCAGAACTGCATCAATCAAGGTTGAATTTCCCATCACCATGCCTACACGCCATCCAGCCATATTAAAAGTTTTTGACAATGAATTCAATTCTAAAGCAACCTCTTTTGCTCCATCAACTTGCAAAATTGATATTGGATTGTCATTCAACACAAAACTATAAGGATTGTCATTTACAATCAAAATATGATGTTTTTTGCCAAATGCAATTAGCTTTTCAAATAATTCAAAAGTTCCATTGGCACCTGTTGGCATATGTGGATAGGAAACCCACATTAATTTCACTTTGGATAAATCTGATTTCTCCAAAGCTTCAAAATCAGGAAACCAATTATTCTCTGCCACCAAATCATAATATACAGCTTTTGCCTGCACCAATTGAGTTACCGAAGCATAGGTTGGATAACCTGGATTTGGAATTAACACCTCATCACCTTCATTTAAAAAAGCCAGGGAAATGTGCATTATCCCTTCTTTGGAACCCATTAGCGGCAAAATTTCAGTATTGAAATCCAAGTCGACATTGAAATGGGTTTTATAAAAATCAGCCATGCCTTTTCGCAATTCGGGCAAGCCTTGATAACTTTGATATTCGTGCGCTTTGTCATCGAACATGGCTTTTTGCATGGCTTCGATAACCGTTATATCCGGAGCTAAATCGGGGCTGCCAATTCCCATATTGATAACCAGCTTTCCTTCTGCTATGAGTTGGCGTACTTCTCTCAATTTTCGGGAGAAATAATATTCTTGAACACTATTTAATCTTATTGCTGTTTGTATCATTTTTTTTGCCGCAGATTTGACGGATTTAACAGATTTTCACTGATAGATTTTGTCATTGATATTGTTATTGTTTTCTGTTTCTATATTCGCCTAATACTTTGAAATGGCTGGTCATTATCGCTAAAACTTTCATTGCTTTTTCATAATGCTTGTATTTCTCAAAAACTACATCCACAAAAAATGAATACTGAAAAGGCGTTTCCATAATTGGCATCGACTGGATTTTGGTTAGGTTCAGTTTGCAGTTGGTCATCACGTTTAAAACAGTAGCCAAACTACCCGGCGTGTCATCCAACTCAAATTTTAACGATGCTTTGTTGATTTCCTCTTTAGGCAATACATTAGCCTCTTTGCTGATGATGAAAAAGCGCGTCATGTTGTTGTTTACCGTTTGAATTTCGGGAGCAATAATGATCAAATCGTACATTGAAGCTGCGGCTTTACTGCCAATGGCAGCAATACCTTTGAGTTCTTTTTGGTGAATTCTTTTGGCTGTTTCAGCAGTGTCTTTGTCTTCAACTAATTTAATTTTTGGATGCTTTTTTAAAAATTCCATACATTGTAATAACGCCATCGGATGCGAATGTACTTCTTGGATTTCGCTTAATTCTTGACCGTTGAGCACCATTAAGTTCTGAATAATATCCAAATAGTATTCGCCTATAATGTGCAACTCATTTTTGTCAATCAAAGCGTAATTGGGAATAATTGAACCCGCAATAGAATTCTCAATAGCCATTACCGCCAATTGTGATTTGTCATTCAGTAAACTATCAACCAACGCATCAAACGATAGGCATTCATTCACAGCTATATTTTGGTGAAAATATTCCTGTGCCACCTGATGATGAAATGAGCCTTTAATTCCTTGTATTGCAATTTTTGTTTCCATATAATCAAAAAAAAATCCCAACTCACGTTGGGATTTATATTTATGTTTTACTTATTTATTTTTTTATATAACACAATACCAATCCCTTTTTCTGTCCGAAGAAGAAATAAAAGAAAAAGCTATGAAAAGTGCGAAATGAATTCATTTGTTAAATTTTGATTTGCTAATGTAAAAAATTAAAACGAAGGTTTTACAAGACATGACAAAAAAATTTACGATAACGTTTTTGTAACATCATAAAAAGAGGATTTCTTCATTATCCTTTGATTAATTATTACATTTGCTTTAAATAATTCCCTATGTCGATAGAAGTACAAAATATTTCCAAAAGTTATGGTACCCAAAAAGCGCTTGATAACATTTCGTTTTCCATAAAAAAAGGGGAAATAGTGGGTTTTCTTGGCCCAAATGGAGCTGGAAAATCTACGCTAATGAAAATTTTAACAACCTTTATTTCAGCAGATGAAGGGATGGCACTTGTTAATGATTATGATGTGATAAATAATCCGAAAGCCGTACAACTTTCTATTGGATATTTGCCTGAACACAATCCCTTGTATTTAGATTTGTATGTTCGTGAATACCTTGCATTTAATGCAGAAATCTATAAAATAGCCAAATCGCGAATTGAGGAGGTAATCCAGCTTACTGGATTAGAATTGGAGTGCCACAAAAAAATTGGACAACTTTCCAAAGGTTATCGCCAAAGGGTTGGATTAGCGACTGCTTTACTTCATAATCCTGCAGTATTAATTTTGGACGAACCCACTACAGGACTAGATCCTAATCAATTGGTTGAAATTCGAAATGTAATCAAGAATGTTGGAAAAGACAAAACTGTTTTCCTTTCAACTCACATTATGCAAGAAGTAGAAGCGATTTGCGACAGAGTAATCATAATTGACAAAGGGAAAATTGTAACAGACAAAAAACTAGATAAACTTGTATCTGATGAAAAAGAACAAATTATAGAAGTTGAGTTTAACAAAGCGGTAGATGAAATTATATTGATGGGGATCCCTAATATAAAATCCTGTAAAAATACAAGTGCAAATATTTGGATGATAACATTCAATACAGCAGAAGATATGCGTCCGATTGTTTTTGATTTTGCACAGGCAAATGATTTGAAAACTTTACAAATAAGTTTAAAGAGTAAAAATTTGGAACAAATATTTAGGGAAAAAACAAAAAAGTAGTGCTTAAGGATAAATTACATGTCCAGTATATAAAACTTGCAGTGGTGTAACTATTGGAGGCACATTTTTTAAAATTAGATTTCCGGTACTGTTTAATATTCCTTTTACACTTTGAACGGGATATGCAATCATATCATTAAAACCTCGATGATACACGTTTACATGTTGAGCAATTAAATTAGCAGCATCCAATCTTCCATCGCCATAATAAAAATTGAAATTTGCTTCGTTAGCGGTGCCTTCGAGAAAAAAACGCGACACATTATTATTATTAATAGAAATTGAATTAACATTTAGCTTTAAATGAAAATCTCCTGTCCCTGCACCCGATTCGCCATCGGCATCTTTATCGAAAGAAATAATATTTAAATTAGGGAAAGTTAGGAAATCAATTGAACTAATATTTCTATCTGTCTTTGAATAAACTTCTTCTAAAGTTGGGGTAGTTACATAAATTTTTGTTTCTCCATAATTTCGAACCCAATTACAACTCACATCATCGGTAAATATGAGTTGATCGCCATTTTGCCTCACCTCAATATTATCTATAAAATTGCTTCCTGCCTTTATTTCTACATTATACTCTGGTCCTTGCTTGATAAAAACTTCAATGCCTCGGTATACTTTTATTTTTTTAAATGCTAAAACGGGTATTATTTTTACAGCCGTAGGTCCCGAGCTTTCGATACAATCACTAGGTTTTTCACAAGAAATGAAAAAAATTATACTATATACTAACAAAATAACATGTCTCATATCCTACTTTTTATAATCTAAAGCCCACACCAAACTCAAGTGCTTCCGCTAAAAATAAATGTGTTTTAATTGTAAACCCTGCAAATATTTTATCTGAAAGATAATATTTCAATCCTATACGATCATATACAGCAATATCTCTTTTAAATGGCTGATAAATGTAATATCCCAATTGAGCTTCTAAAGAAATTTTATTCACAAATAATTCGTATCCAACAAAAACTCCTGCTCTTTTATAATCGGTATCTGGGTCAATATTCAACTCAGGAAAAGCTACAGCATAATATTCAATATAATCTTTAAATGAATTGGTTAAAAACAAATCTGTTCCAAGTTGAAACGCCGATTTACGACTGTATCGTTTGTCAATATAAAATCCCAAATGGTAAAATGGTTTTTGTCCACTTCTAATTATTGGGCTTTCATTTACTCCACTTCTAAAAACAAAATTATATTTTAACGGTTCAGAATATGAAATACTTGGAACTATTGTGTCTTGAGTTATTACTCTATTTTTTTCAGATTCAAAATTATAATTAAAACCAACATTTAAAAGGTATGTATTTATTCCACTATTTGGCGATTTTATTCTGGCGTTTGAATAATGCGTAAAAAGTAAACCCGCATGGAACCCAATTTTATTAAAAAGTGTTTGATTGTCATAACTAATACCTAGATTAGTGTTGTCTAGAATTTTAGTTCCAAAAGCCCTGTTTTTGCTATTAGCAACCTTCTCATAGGGGTTTGTAGCAACAGCAATTCCTTGAGCTAATTTTAACTGTAAATGGCGATTTAAAAAATAAAAATTATAAAAACCTCCTACTGCATAAGATGTTCCTAATATCTTGCTATTAAAATCCTGATATAAATAGTAAGCTCCATAATCGGGTAAATTGTATTCTTTATGCCATTCTTGATCTCCATTGGTTTTTACCAAATAACTCAACATTACTGCTTCTGGGTGACCTGTAACGAGATGATGAATATCTTCAGAATGAGGTAAAATATTTCCCCGCAAAATAGAAACGTCAATCACTTTAGTAGAGGCAACATCCTGGGGAAAAGCACATGTAATGGTAAAAAACAGAAGGTAAAAATAATTTTTCATTCTCATTTTAAAGACGCAAATATAGAAGAATATGCTATTGGTATACTTATTTTTAATTTGCCTATTTGGTTAAAAAATATTTTTAGCTATCGCTTTTATGTTTTCTGCCTTTCCCATAGAATAATAATGCAGTACTGGAATTCCGGCATCAACCAATTCCTTACTTTGCTGAGTACACCATTCAATTCCAATTTGCTTAACAGCTTCGTTATCTTTAGCTTTTACAACCTCCATAATCAAGTCGTCGGGCAATTCTAACGAGAAACGGTGCGGAATTAAATTTAACTGCTTTTTAGTTGCAATAGGCTTCAATCCGGGTATAATTGGAATAGTTATTCCGGCAGCTCGAACTTTTTGCACATAATCAAAAAACTTTTTGTTGTCAAAAAACATTTGAGTTATGATGTAATCGGCTCCGTTTTTTATTTTTTGTTTTAAGAAATGTATGTCACTATCCAAACTTGGTGCCTCCATATGCTTTTCTGGGTAACCCGAAACCCCAATACAAAAGTTTGTTTGAGCTGAATTTTTCAAATCTTCATCTAAATAAATTCCATTGTTAAGATTACTAATTTGCAAAACCAAGTCAGTAGAAAATTCATTTCCATCCTTTTCAGGTTTGAAATAGGTTTCTGTTTTTAAAGCATCGCCTCGCAAAGCTACTACATTATCAATACCCAAAAAATCTAAATCAATTAACAAATTCTCAGTGTCTTCTTTTGTAAAACCACCGCACAAAATATGAGGAATCGCATCAACATTATATTTGTTTTGAATTCCGGCACAAATACCAACCGTTCCAGGGCGTTTCTTTACAATTTTCTTTTGTAACAAGCCATTGGGTAATTCTTTATATTCATACTCTTCTCTGTGATAGGTTACATCAATAAAAGGTGGATTGAATTCCATTAATGGATCAATATTATCAAAAATAGATTGAATGTTTTGTCCTTTTAAAGGCGGTAAAATTTCAAAGGAAAATATAGGTTTTCCGTTCGCGTTTTCTAAATGTTCTGTTACTCTCATTTTAATGTCTTAAAGTTTGAAAGTCGAAAGTCAAAAGTCATAAAATCTCTCTTTAAGACTTTTGACATGTGACTTTATGACTAATTTAATCTGCTATATTTGGCGCAAGCCATTTTGTGGCAACTTCTGTTGATATTCCTCTTCTTTTTGAATAATCTATTACTTGATCTTCTTTAATTTTTCCGAGACCGAAATACTTACTTTCGGGGTTTCCAAAATAATATCCTGAAACTGATGATGCCGGCCACATCGCCATGCTTTCAGTTAATCTTACTCCAATTTCTTGTTCTACATTTAAGAGTTTCCAAATCGTTGGCTTTTCCAAGTGATCAGGACAAGCAGGATAACCAGGTGCCGGACGAATGCCTTTGTATTCTTCATCAATTAAATCTTGACTTGATAAACTTTCTTCTGAGGCATAACCCCAAATTTCTTTACGTACTTTTAGATGTAAATATTCGGCAAAGGCTTCGGCCAATCTGTCGCCTAAGGCTTTTACTAAAATCGAATTGTAATCGTCTAACTGTTTTTCAAATTCGGCAGCTTTTTCATCTACACCAAAACCGGTTGTAACGCAGAAACATCCAATATAATCTTGTTTCCCTGCATCTTTTGGTGCAATGAAATCGGCTAAAGCGATATTTGGAGCACCAGCCGTTTTTTGTGATTGTTGTCGTAAGGTTAGAAAAGTTATCGGTTGTCGGTTGTCGGTTATGAGTTCTATGTCATCATCGTTTATTGTATTTGCTGGAAAAATTCCGAGAATCCCTTTTGCAGTCAACCACTTTTCGGAAACGATTTGGTTCAGCATTTTTTGAGCATCAGCAAATAATGAAGTGGCTTGTTCACCAACAACCTCATCCGTTAATATTGCCGGATATTTTCCATACAATTCCCACGAACTGAAAAAGGGAGTCCAATCGATAAAATCAACCAATTCTGAAAGTTCAACGGCAAACGTTTTGGTTCCGATGAAATTTGGTTTCACGGGTTGGAAATTATCCCAATCTAACTTCAGTTTATTTTTACGGGCGTCTTCAATCGACAAGTAATTTTTATCCCTACTTCTATTCAAATAACCCTCACGTAATTTGTCGTATTCATCACGAACTGTTCTGGCATATACCACTTTAGTTTCTGCCTGAAGCAAATTACTCGCTACAGTTACGGCACGCGAAGCATCGTTAACATGCACCACAGTCTCCTTGTATTCTGGTGCAATTTTTACAGCAGTATGTGCACGAGAAGTCGTCGCGCCACCAATCATTATTGGTATTTTGATATTGAGTTTGTCCATTTCTTTAGCCAGATAAACCATCTCGTCAAGTGACGGTGTAATCAATCCGCTAAGACCAATAATATCAACATTATGTTCTATTGCAGCTTGAATAATTTTTTCTGGTGGTACCATCACTCCCAAATCGATGATTTCAAAATTGTTGCAGCCTAAAACTACGGCTACTATATTTTTACCGATATCGTGTACATCGCCTTTTACCGTTGCCATTAAAACTTTTCCGGCCCCCCCCGCCCCCGAAGGGGGAGCTGCCAAGTTTGCATTAATTTTTTTAATTACATTTTCTAAATCAAATAACACTTGGTCATTTGTAAAACAAATTATTCTATAACCTTCCGATAACAACCACTTTGTTCTTTCAGCATCACTTATCTTATTTTTTGGTAATTGATGAATACTTCCATCCACTTCAATAATTAAATTTAACTTTAAACAGATAAAATCGGCTATATAATCACCAATAATATGTTGTCTTCTAAATTTTTTATTACCAATTCCTTTATTGCTCAAAACGTTCCAAAGCATTTTTTCAGCTTCAGTTGGTTTATTTCTCATTTCTAAAGCAAATTGTTTTAACAATCCGTAGTTATAGGGATTAGCAGTAGCCCAATGCTGAGATGACTTAAC
>CAMDSN010000047.1 GCA_945907225.1 Flavobacterium psychrophilum
CCTAGTGTTTTTGCTTTTTCAAAAACAAGTTTATCAGTTCTACTTTCATCAAAAATTAATTGCGTAATTCCATATCGATCTCGTAAATCCACCCAAACCATAAATCCTTTGTCACGAGATTTTTGAACCCAACCCGCAAGTGTTACTTCAGTTTTAATATGAGTACTATTAAGTGCAGCGTTATTATGACTTCTATACATCGAAATATTTTTATGCAAAAGTAAAAAACAAAATCAATAAACTATTGTAAAGCGCCTGTCAAGTTTAATAATTTGTTTTATCATTATAATAACCCTTGGGTGTAATTAATCAAAATCTTTTATTAATAGATTTTTTGCTGGAAATTTATATTCAATTAGAACAAAAATGTCAGTCTGAGCTTGTCGAAGACATTAAAAAGGATACATTTCGATACTTCCTCTGTCAGTACAAGCTGAGCTCAATGTGACAATTTAGTATAAATTGGCTATAAAAAATAATTACACCCAACGGGTTATAATAATTTTAAAGTATATTTGATTTTTAATTTTTAAATCACCTTTCTATGTTAAAAAGTGTTGCGGTTTTTACGGTTTTTTTATTTTGCCTCTCAAGTCTTGCTCAAACCACGATTGATTTTCAAGTAAATATCATGAATAGAAAAAGTGATTTGGTTCAATTAAAAAATAATGGAAATTTAATTAAAGAGCTAAAGATGAACCCCGATGGGTTTTTTCAAGATAAATTTTCTGTTGAGGAGGGTATATACCAATTGTTTAATGGACAAGACTATGCATTGTTGTTTTTAAAAAATGGCTACGATTTAAAAATGACGGTAGACGCCACAAATTTTGATAAAACGACACGTTTTGAGGGCTTAGGCGCTAACGAAAATAATTATTTACATGCTGGTATTAAAGCGTTAAAGAATTTGGACATTGAATATTGGTTGTCTTTGGACGCCGTTGCTTTTAATGAAACGTTAACTTCACAAAAAACAGCGGACTTATTGGCCTTAGAAAAAGCAAAATTAGATCCTTCTTTTGCTAAAATGTTCAATATGATATTAGAATCAAATTCAGCTGCGCTAGAGAAATATTACATTCAAATGTCAGAAAGCAAAAAAATGAATAATTCTATAGCTCCAAATTTTGATTATGAGAATGCAAAAGGCGGTAAAACATCACTTGAGAGTATGAAAGGCAAATATGTTTACATAGATGTTTGGGCAACTTGGTGCGGACCGTGTCGTGCTGAAATCCCGTCTTTAAAAGCAATTGAAGAAAAGTTTCACGACAAGAATATTGCTTTTGTAAGCATATCTGTTGACGAAAATAAAGACCATGAGAAATGGTTAACTTTTGTAAATGAGAAGCAACTAGGCGGAATTCAATTGTTTGCTGATAATAACTGGGCCTCTGATTTTATAAAAGCTTTTAATATAAATTCGATTCCGAGATTTATTCTGATAGACCCATCGGGGAATGTTATAGATTCAAATGCATCTAGGCCTTCAGACCCAAGATTAGAATCTAAGCTAAGAACTTTACTGCCATAGTCCCATAAGAAATCTTTTTTTGTGAGTTCAAAATCTATTATTTTAAAAGATAGATTTATTATTTTTCCTTCCAATGTTATGAAATTGTTAAGTAAAAGTTTTTTTATTGTAAAATAATTTATATGTTTGTTAAATAATTATAAATTCTTAAACCCAATAAGTATGAAAAAGACAATGATTTTAGGGGCATTAGTAATGACATTATTTACTTTTGCACAGGCGGCGAAACCAGTTTTAGAACAAAGTGGGAGTTTAGTAAAAGCAACATATTATCACGACAATGGTCAAATTCAGCAGCAAGGTTTCTTTAAAGACGGGAAATTAGAAGGAAGCTGGGTCACTTTTGATAGTAACGGAAACAAAAAATCTATTGGAGAGTACACCAAAGGGGAAAAAACAGGTAAATGGTTTTTTTGGAATGACAAATCCCTAAGTGAAGTAGATTATTCTCAAAGCAGAGTTGCCAATGTTAAATCATGGAAACAAGATGCTATTGCAAAAAACTAATGATTACATTTAAAAAACAATAAAGGGAACTCATTGAGTTCCCTTTATTGTTTTATGACATTATTTTTTTGTCACGGATCCAATATTTGGTTCGTTTTACTAAATAGAACATTACAGGAACCATCACGAGTGTTAACACTGTTGCATATGTCAACCCAAAAATAATGGTCCATGCTAGTGGAGACCAAAAGATAACGTTATCACCTCCCATATATAAATGTGGGTTCAAGTCCGTAATTAGTCCGAAAAAGTCAAAGTTTAATCCGATAGCTAAAGGGATTAATCCCAATACAGCAGTTAATGCGGTCAATAAAACGGGGCGTAACCTAGATTTTCCACTTTCAATAATTATTTCTTTTATTTCATCAAGAGACAAATCATTGTGAGATTGCACGCCCTTATCAAGAACTTTTCTGTCTAAAAGCAGAATGAAGAAATCCATTAAGACAATTCCATTCTTAACAACAATTCCTGCCAAAGAAATTATTCCCATCATAGTCATGAGTATAACAAAATCCATGTTTGCGATTACATATCCATAGAATACACCGCTGAAACTAAGTAAAACAGTAAATAAAATCACTATGGATTTAGAGACAGAATTAAATTGCAACACGATTATCAGGGTAATTCCAGCCAAGGCTAAAAATAATGCATACATAAGGAAACTTTGATTTTTACCTTGTTCTTCTTGAACGCCAGAAAAGGAGTAACTAACTCCGTTAGCTATTTTATACCCGTTCAATTCAGTGCTAATTTGTTTTGTGATTTCGTCACCATTATATCCTGTTAAAACATTGGAATAAATGGTCAGTATTCGTTTATAGTTTTTCCTTTTAATTTGGTTGTAAGTTTTGCTCTTCTTGGTTTCTGAAACCGCAGATATAGGAACTTGAACGATTTGTCCATTATTCATATTTCTGAAAGTAAGTGATTGGTTAAAAAGGATATTTTCATTTTTTCGTTGGTCATCTTGCATTCTAACTACAATATTATAATCATCATCACCTTCTTTAAATGTTGAAATTTCTTGGCCATAGACAGACCGTCTTAGGTTGAATCCCAATTGTCCCGTAGACACTCCTATACTTCCGGCATTAACGCGGTCTACTTTTACTTCAAGTTCCGGACTTTCTTTATTAACATCTATGTTTAATTTTTCGATTCCAGGGATGTTTTTTGAATCAACAAAAGCAATGATTTTGTCGGCTTCTTTTAGCATTAATTCATAATCGCTACCTGATAGTTGAATACTAATCGGATAACCTGCTGGTGGCCCGTTTGAATCTTTTTCTACTGTAACATTTGCTCCTGCAATACCTTTTACTTTGGCTCTTATTTCTTCTAATACATCAGAAGTATTTATCCCATTTCTAAATTTAAATTCGGAGAAGTTAACGGTTACTTTTCCTTTAAACGGAGTTTCAGAAGCAGAACCTGCATCTACATTTGGATTTCCAGCACCAACACCCACTTGAGATACAATGGATTCAGCTAAGAAGTCATCTTTAGTTTCTGGATCAGTATATTTTTTTAAAATAGTGATTACTTGGTTTTCTACAAATGTGGTAGCCTTGTTTGTTTTTTTGATATCAGTTCCTTGTGGATATTCGATATAAACAATTACTTGATTTGGAATATTATCAGGGAAAAACAATACTTTTCTTGGAAAAATACCTAATAATATGAAGGAAAAAAACAGCATTGCAATTATAGTTCCTAACGCAATCCATGAATTTTTCCCCGTTAGTATTTTTCGTAAAAAACTTTGATATTTAACTTCCATTTTTGGAAAGAAACTATTTTGAAAATCTTGTGTCCACTGGTAAATCTTAATTTTATACAGCCACATTAGTCCGAGAGAGATAATAGCTAAATGGCCAATTGCTTTTGCAAAAGTTGAATCATAAATATTTCCAATTAGAACAAATAGTACCCCAATAATGGTGAAAATAATTGAGTAGTTTTTCGCCGATTTTTTACTCACATTTTTATCTTCAATAGCCATAGATCCACCTGTCATTGCTGCATTTACAACCAGTGCAACAAATAGTGATGCGCTTAGTGTAATTGTTAGCGTTATGGGGAAGTATTTCATGAATTTTCCCATAGTCCCGGGCCAAAGGGCAAAGGGCAAAAAAGCCATTAATGTTGTGGCAGTTGATGATATCACTGGCCAAGCAATTTCTCCAATTCCAATTTTGGATGCTTGTATACGATTCATCCCTTTCTTCATATTAGCAAAAACATTGTCAACAACCACAATTCCATCATCTACAAGCATGCCCAGACCCATTACAAGACCAAATAAAACCATAGTATTTAAAGTTAGTCCAAAGGCAGATAGAATTGTGAATGCCATCATCATTGAAAGTGGTATTGCAGCACCTACAAATAATGAATTGCGCAAACCCATCGTGAACATTAACACAATCATTACTAGCACAATTCCAAAAATAATATGGTTAGACAATTCGTCTACTTGATGTTCTACACGTGATGATTGGTCATTGGTAAGATTCACTATTAAGTCAGAGGGCAAATAATTTTCTTGGGCTAATTTTATTTTTTCTTTAACTTGATCAATAGCTGAGATCATGTTTTGCCCGGATCTTTTTTTAACGTTTAACATTACTACCTCAGTGCCTTTCTCACGAGCGTAGGTTGTTTTTTCTTTTTCTTTAAACGAAATGGTTGCAATATCTTTTAGGTATACCGATCCATTAAAATGTTTAACGATTATATCTTCAAGTTCTTTAGGATCTTTAATTTCACCAATTATTCGAATATTATTTCTAGATCCTTGCGAAATTAAGTTCCCCCCCGAAAGCGTCATATTTTCATATTTGACTGCATTTTGAATGTCGTCGAATGAAACTTGTGCGGCTGTCATTTTGAAGATGTCAATTGCAATTTCAACTTCCTTGTCATCAACACCCAAAATATCTACTTTTTTAACTTCCGAAATTTCTTCTATATCATCTTGTAGTTTTTTTCCATAGTCCTTCAGTTGTTGCGTCGTATAATTCCCTTTTATATTTATATTCAAAATAGGCACTTCCTCTGAAATATTCAACTCAAATACACTTGGTTCTACCTTACTGCCGTTATCTAAATTGGGCCAGTCAGTATCTGCTTTAACCAGATCAACCTTATCCTTAATTTTAACTTTTGCTTCTTCAATCCCAATTTTATCGGCAAATTCTACGATTATCATTCCATAATCTTGAAAAGAACTAGCGGTTATTTTTTCTACTCCACTAATATTTTTTATTTGCTTCTCTAACGGTTTCACAATCAATTTTTCAACATCTTCGGCTGAATTTCCTGGGAAAACGGAAGAGATATAGACTTTATTTTCGATAATTTCAGGGAAGTCCTCACGAGGCATAGATGTGTAGGCAATTAAGCCAGTAACAACTATTAAAAGCGTAAAAATATAAACGGTAACCCGGTTATCAATTGCCCAACTTGAAATACCAAATTCTTTATTTTTATGGCTCATGTTTTATTTTTTAGGATTTAAAGTACCAGTTTTATGGAGTTTATTATAATGAGAATGCTTTAAACTAATTTAGAAATTAAGTTTCATCCCTTCTGAAATACTATTTACACCTTCAGTAACAACAATATCTTTTGCGCTAATGCCACTTAAAACTTCTGTAACATTATCAGATGACTTTCCGGTAGTAATAACCACTTTTTTTGCGACCCCAGTTTTTCCATTACTGTTTACAACTACATACACATATTGATTGCTATCACCATCTTCTTGAATTATTCCCGAAGGAACTACGATAGCTTTTTTGTTTACATAGTCTGTTATTTTTAACTTAGCCACTTGATTTGGTCTCAATAAGTTATCCGGATTTGGAACACTCACCTCAATACCAAAAGACCTATTGTTTGGATTAATGTAGTTGCCAACTTGCCTTACTTTCCCATCGTATGATTTTCCTATAGAAATTAGGTCAACTGAAACGTCATCACCTAATTTTAGTTTGCCTACATACGTTTCAGGGACAGTTGTTGAGACATACATTTTCCCTAAATTCACAATTCGCATTAATCCCGTTGGACTTGGCGCAATAACCTGACCTTTTTCTACAAATATTTCATCAATTGTTCCGCTAAATGGTGCTTTAATAATTGTTTTTGCTATTTGAGCATTGATTTGTGCAACTGCTTTTTGAGCAGAAATCATTTGTGTTTGCGCTTGTAAATATTGAATTTCAGAACCAATTTTTTGTGTCCATAGATTTTTTTGTCTTTCAAATGTGGTTTTAGCCAAACTATATTGATTTTGTGCACTTGCTAATTGTTGACTCATTCCAGCATCATCTACCCTTCCTAAAATTTGCCCTCTCGATACGCGATCACCAGTTTTGACTGACAGAGCAGTTAATGTTCCACTAAATTCAGGCTGTATTAAAATATTTTCTTTCGTGTTAACATTTCCTTGAATTGCAATATAATGAGTAAATAGGGTGTCATTTATTGTAAGCACTGATACTAATGCTTCATCTTTCTTTATATTTAATCTTGCCAAAGCATTTTCAATTTTTGAGATGTCTGCCTGAAGTGCTGCTTTCTTTTCATTCAATCCCTTTATATTTTTTTCACTAACAAGTTCATCTACAGTCTCATTTTTTGATCCGTTGGAACAAGAAATCAAAATTAATGATAGCACAATACATTGAATCATTTTTTTGGTCATTAGGCAAGAAGTCTCTTTATTATTTAAACTTTTGTAATTTGGATTCGTTATTTTGAATTTCATATGAGTTTAGATTTTAGTTATAATTTTTTCTAATGCGGCTTTTTTATTTATGATTTCTACCATCGATTTTAGATAGTCTTGTTGTTTTGTATATAATTGTTTTTGGGCTTCAGCAAAATCAAAACTTGAAGACAGTCCTTCTCTAAATTTAATTTGTTGTTTGTTTTCTATTCGTTCTGCTAGACTTAAATTATTTTTAGCAGTGGTGTATTGATCCAAACTAAATTCGTACTCACTTTTGGCACTTTCAAACTGAAGTTTTAATTTTTGTTCCGTTTCTTTTAATTTGGTTTTTGATTGTTCTACCTCAATTTTTGCCTGTTGTGTTCGGGAACTTCTGCCTAAACTACTAAATATGGGGACATTTAGGCTTACTCCCAAATTTGTAAAATTATTCCATTTTTGGTTGTCTTCTGCAAATGAAAATTGATTTGCAAATGAGTTATAACCAAAGTTAAATGCAGCGCCTAGTGATGGTAAAGCTTTGCTTTTTTCTAATTTTAATAACAATTTTTTAGATTCTTCAATATTTTGTCCAATTTGGTAATCTATAGCATTGCTTACGTTAAATTCTTCTTTTAAAATATTTAAATCAAAATTATTTTGTGTCAAGGTATTTAGGGTATCTGTTAGTATAAGACTTTTTTCTATGTCAATCCCTAGAACTAATTTTAACATATTAGTGGAAATTATCTTCATTCGGTTTGAATATTCTAGAGCGCTTTTTACTGCGGATAATGTTAATTGTAATTGTTCTACATTTTCCTCTTCAATAAAACCATTTTTATATACTTCTCTTGTATCGCTTACTGTTTTCTCTAATATAGCTTTATTTTTTTCTAGTATTAAAACACTTTCGTAGGCCAATAATACATTACCATAGAAGTTTATGACTATTTCTTTTATCTCTTGATTGGTTTTTATTTTTGAGTTTTCCGAAATCTTTAGATAGGTTTTAGCCGACTGTAAGCCAACTAAATAGGAGCCATCAAAAATTAATTGACTCAATGTTATACCCGAATTCATAATGTGTTTCGTTCCAAAAGCAATAGTTGTCACGCTATTAGGATCTCCACTCGGGTTAAAAGCATTGCCAGAAACCCCTTGTCTAGTAAAAACAAAATTGTTTTGATATCCAACATTTCCATTAATTTGGGGTAAGCCCATAGTTGTAGTTTCCCATTTTTTCTTTTTGGCAGTTTCAATGTCTCGATTTGCATTAATAGCCGAATAGTTATATTGCAAAGCATGTTCTATGGCCTGCTTTAAAGTAAATTCGTAGCGCTCTTTTTTGTCTTGTGCAAAGACACCAAATGCTTGTAAGAGTATAGCGAACAAGATTATCTTTTTCATTTGTATTTAATTTAATTTTTTAATAGTATTTGAAGCGTTTCAATTCCTTTTGGTGTAGCAATAGCTCGTGTATGATATTCAAGTGCTTTTATCTCTAGCTGGTAGGCATCTTTTTCCAATAAAGTGTTCTCATTGATTGAAAAAATAAGGGTGTAATAAAACTGAACTGCAGCCTCAATATCTGTATCTAAACGATAAAAATTTTCAGAAATCCCTTTTTTAATATTTAAGCGAAACATCGCGCTACAATCTTCAATAATATTCGTTCTAGTTCTGTGATATATCTCTGGATAGTGTTTTTTTAGTTGATAAGCCGGAGAATGATCAAATGACTTAAACATATCTTTGAACATTTCTCTCATTTGAAAATTTTCTGCTATAGCATTGTGATTTTGAGAAATTACTTTTTCCATCAAACAATTAATATTTTGATGAATTATTACAGTTCCTTCTTCAATGAGCGCCTCTTTTGTTTTAAAATATTTATAAATAGTTTTTTTAGAAATTCCCAAATCAAAAGAAATATCATCCATAGTAACACTTTTAAAACCAAGTTTTAAAAACATTTCAATAGCTCTATTACAAATTTTATCTCTCATTTTTTTAAAATACGGCACAAAAATAAAGTGGAAACTAAAAATACTCTAATAGTTTCCAAAGTATTAACTTAAATTTAACATTATCGTATTTTCAACTTTTAAAATGTAATTTTAATAACTAAATTAGCCCAAAAATAATTTCCATGCACGCTGTAGCTCATTATCAAGAAATAATTTCAAATCATTTTAATTCTATAGTCCAAAAAAAAGAACCGTATAATTTGTATGAACCTATAAATTATATTCTTTCTCTTGGGGGAAAAAGGTTGCGGCCTGTTTTAACTTTAATGAGTACTGAGGTTTTTGATG
Source organism: Flavobacterium psychrophilum (assembly GCA_945907225.1). Taxonomy (GTDB): domain Bacteria; phylum Bacteroidota; class Bacteroidia; order Flavobacteriales; family Flavobacteriaceae; genus Flavobacterium; species Flavobacterium psychrophilum_Q. The sequence continues at coordinate 9,086 of CAMDSN010000047.1, forward strand.
TTGATTGTAATAAAGCGTTAGCTGCGGCAACCGCTATTGAGGTTTTTCATAATTTTTCTTTAATTCATGATGATATCATGGATGCGGCACCGTTGCGAAGAGGAAATGAAACCGTTCATGAGAAGTGGGATATAAATAGGGCAATTTTATCAGGTGACGCTATGCTTATTTTAGCTTACCAATATTTTGAAGAATATGATCCAGCCATTTTTCAACAACTGGCAATATTATTCAGTAAAACGGCTTTAGAAGTTTGTGAAGGGCAGCAGTATGATGTTGATTTTGAAACGCGCGATAACGTTACCATTCCAGAATATTTAAAAATGATTAAATATAAGACAGCAGTTTTAGTAGCTGCTGCAATGAAAATGGGTGCTATTGTTGCCGAAACATCTATAGAGAACGCTAACGATATTTATCATTTTGGTCTTAACCTTGGACTTGCATTTCAACTGCAAGACGATTATTTGGATGCCTTTGGAGATCCCGAAACTTTTGGAAAGCAGGTTGGTGGGGATATCATTGAAAATAAAAAAACCTATTTATATTTGAAAGCCATAGAATTCGCATCAACTAGTCAAAAAGATCAATTACAACATTTATTTTCAATACAGCCTAGCGACACAAAAGATAAAATAATTTTGGTTAAAGAAATTTTTGATCAGTCTGGCGCTTCAAAAGCCAATCAAAAAGCAATTCAAGACTATACTTTCAAAGCTTTTGAAATTCTTGATAACATGAATATAGGAATTGATAAAAAGGTAGTTTTAAAATCTTTCGG
>CAMDSN010000048.1 GCA_945907225.1 Flavobacterium psychrophilum
GTAACAACATCAAGTGAGGATAAAGTAGGAATTGTGGTTTATGACATGACAGGAAGATTGATCGAGAGAAGAGATGTTAGACCAAGTGATATGGTAGAGCAACAAATTGGAGATCGTTATCCAAGTGGCGTTTATAACGTTGTTATTACACAAGGACAAGAAGTTAAAACACTTCGAGTAATTAAGAGATAGTAACTTTTTAAAATAATGTCTAAATGCCTCGCAATAATTTGCGAGGCATTTTTTTTAAGCATTTTCTAATTATCCGAAAGGCAAATAAATTGTAAATTATAAGTTATGAGTTTGTGGAAAATAAATTGCTTCATTCTACTTTCGACATTTTTTTAGTCTATTCTCTATTAATCTCTTCTGTCTTCAGGGTTAACGTATTATAATTTATTGATATAATTACCATACAAATCTCTAAACTGATAGCCTTCTTCTACCCTATCTTTACTTAGTTTGTCATATTCTACTAAGCCCCAAAGCACAAATTCTTTAAAGAAATGTTTATCTTCTAGAGGTATTTCGGGTTGGTATTTTTGCAGTAAATCTTCTAGGGGTTGTACTTGGTCCAATTGATTTTTATACACATCCTCTGAGTTGTCATCCAATAATTCAAAACCATTTTCAGTAAAAAACCATTCTAGGACTTTTGAATACGGACTAGACTCGGCATCACGCTCTAGTTTCTCTATTTTTGGAAAATAGGCTGGAAAGAAGGTGTGAATAGCATCGCCAATTAAATGTTGTGCTACCACTGCAGCGCCTTCTTGTTCCCCTTCATAAACCAGTTCTACTTTTCCAGTGATTGCTGGAATAATCCCCATAAAATCAGACAGTCTTATCGTTGTTTTATCAACTCCGGCTAGTAATGCGCGTCGTTCAGCTGTGCTAACTAAATTTTCGTAAGCCGTAATGCTCAATCGTGCACTTACACCACTTTTATTATCAATATATTCGCTCTCACGGGCCTCAAACGAAATTTGTTCTAATAAGTCTTTGGCCAAACTTGGCACATAAACACAATCCGATTGGTGATGGTCTAAACGGGATTCTTGCTGGGTAATTAGCCGAGCAACCTTTACGTTTTCGGGATAATGCGTTAAAATTTGAGATCCGATTCTATCTTTCAAAGGCGTTACAATACTGCCTCTATTGGTGTAGTCTTCAGGATTAGCCGTAAATACAAACTGCATATCCAATGGCATTCTTAGTTTAAAACCGCGAATTTGAATATCGCCTTCTTGTAAAATATTAAAAAGCGCCACTTGAATTCTAGCCTGTAAATCGGGCAACTCGTTAATCACGAAGATACAACGATTGGCTCGTGGAATCATTCCAAAATGAATAACTCGATCATCGGCATAGGAGAGTTTTAAATTGGCAGCTTTTATAGGATCGACGTCTCCAATCAAATCGGCAACAGTTACATCTGGAGTGGCTAATTTTTCTGAAAACCGTTCGCTTCTATGAATCCAACTAATCGGTGTGGCTGCCCCTTTCTCTGCAATAACATCTTTGGCAAAACGAGAAATGGGATTGAACGGATCGTCATTAATTTCAGAACCAGCAACAATGGGCATATATTCGTCTAGTAATTCAATCATTTTTCGCGCTAATCTTGTTTTAGCTTGACCACGAAGTCCGAGTAAATTAATGTTGTGTCGGGACAAAATAGCTCTCTCCAGTTCCGGAATTACAGTATTCTCAAACCCGTGAACACCTTCAAAAACGGGCTTCCCTGATTTTATCTTTTCACGTAAATTAGCACGCAGTTCGTCTTTTATACTTCTAGATTGGTATCCAGATTGTTGTAACTCCCCTAGCGTTTTTATTGTTTCAATTTTCATATTGTATTTCGTCTTTTGTGTTTTATTTTTCGTCTTTTTTCTTCTTACTTTATTTTCTTTTTCCTATTCGCTTCATAATCCTCAAAAATCATTTCACCCAACCCTTTTAATCCAGTATAAAATGCTTTCCCTTGATTGGCTTCGGTAAATTTGTTTACAAATTGTTGCAAATAGGGATCATTCGCGATCATAAAAGTAGTAATGGGAATGTGTAACTTTCGTGCTTGAGCTGCCTGATTATAACATTGTTCAACAATATAATCATCCAAACCATTGGAATTCATATAGTAGGTACCGTCTTTTTCTTTAACGCAACTGGGTTTTCCGTCGGTTATCATAAAAATTTGCTTATTGGTATTGCGTTTTCTCCTCAACATATCCATGGCTAGTTGTAAACCTGCAACCGTATTGGTATGATAGGGTCCCACTTTTAAATAAGGTAAATCTTTAATAGCTATAGGCCAAGCGTCGTTTCCAAAAACCAAAATATCAATTGTGTCTTTTGGATAACGCGTTGTAATTAGTTGTGCCAACGCCATAGCAACTTTTTTTGCAGGAGTAATACGATCTTCGCCATATAAAATCATACTGTGGCTAATGTCAATCATCAAAACGGTGCTCATTTGAGCTTTGAATTTTGATTCTTCAACTACCAAATCACTTTCGGTTAATACAAATTGAGAAACACCATTATTAATTTGTGCGTTTCTAATGCTTTCAGTCAAAGAAATACTTTCCAACCCGTCACCAAATTGATAGGATCTAAACTCTCCTGTTTGCTCATCTCCGCTTCCCGAATATTTGGTTTTATGGTTTCCGTTTCCAGCCCGCTTTAAATTTCCAAAAATTTGATCTAAGGCTTGTTGCCGAATAGCCCTTTCTGTCTTTGATGTGATTTCGGTTCCTGATGTTCCGTCTTCTTTCAGTTCATCACGGATGTATCCTTTTTTCTTTAAATCATCAATAAAATCATCAACAGTATAGGTATCGTCGGTAAGTTTGTATTCAACATCTAATTGGCGTAACCAATCCATTGCTTCGTCAAAATCGCCCGAAGTGTGTGTGATCAATTCCTTGAAAATTTCAAAAAGCTTGTCAAAAGGGGACTGAAAAGGAGCCTCGTAGTTTTTGAAAAGAAATCCTTTTTTACTGTTTTTTTTCATAGTTTTTAAAAGTACAGTTTTAAATGTAGCTAGCCGGCAAACGAATATTAATTTTTAGTTAAAGTAAATTGTAAAAGTGTAGTTTTGCGAAATTAAAAAATTTAATATGTCATCTGATTATATCCTTGATCAAGAATTTAGAGATAACCACTTTGAAGAAATTGATATCAAACACAAAGAATATGAAAATTGTAGTTTTTATGACTGCGATTTTACCAAATGCACTTTTCAAAGTGTCTATTTTATAGATTGTAATTTTTTTGATTGCAATTTTAACGATACTAAAATAAATTATGTTTCCCTGAGAGGCGTTCAGTTCACTAAATGCAATTTTACAAATGTGAACTTTGCTATGACGGATCAAGTTATTTATGAGTTTAATTTCAAAGATTGTTTGTTGGATTATGCTAAATTTTATGCTTTGAAATTAAAGAAAATGCAGTTTATCAATTGCAGTATGATTGCTGTTGATTTTATGTCGAGTGATTTGACTGAAGCCGTTTTTGATAATTGTAATTTGAGGCGAGCTGTTTTTATGAATACAATAGCACTCAAAACTGATTTTTACACGAGTTACGATTATAGTATTGATCCCGAAAAAAATAAACTGAAAAAAGCTGTTTTTTCAAGTGAGGGACTGAAAGGACTTTTAGAAAAATATGATTTGGTTATAAAGTAATATAAATCAGAAAATCAAGATATTTTAACCGTGAATGGTTTGTTTCGTTCCATATTTTTTAATGACTTCTGCTTCAAAAGCCAACCATTCGCGCCAACGTTTTTCAACATCTATACCCACACCATATTTACGTGCATACGTGATAAAAGTAGTGTAATGTCCTGCTTCACTCTCCATCAATTCTCTATAAAATTTAGACAATTCGACATCTTGAATATTTTCAGAAAGCACTTTAAAACGCTCGCAACTTCTAGCTTCAATCATAGCTGAAAAAAGTAATCTTTCCACTAATCCAGAAACTCTACTCCCGTTATTGCTTCGTTTCATATACTGAACTAATTCATTTACATAGTCATCTTTTCGTTCTCTTCCCAACTTTAAACCTCGCTTTTTAATTAGATTGTGCACTTGTTCAAAATGTTCAATTTCTTCTTTGGCAAGTGCAAGTAAATCAGAGACTAAATCTTCATGTTCAGAATTTTGAGTTATGATTGTTATGGCATTTGTAGCCGCTTTTTGTTCACACCAAGCGTGATCGGTGAGAATTTCTTCAATATTTTTCTCTACGATATTTACCCATCTTGGATCTGTTGGTAATTCTAATCGGAGTACTCCCATATATTTAGTCTTAAAGTTTGAAAGTCAAAAGTCAAAAAGCCGAAAACCCCAAAAAAATTATTACATCTTGAAGACTTTCGACTTTATGAGATTAAAACTTTTGACTTATTATTTAGTAAACAAAAATGGCTCTTTCGCTCATCATATCATTCACTTCATCTGCTATTGCTTCAAGCATTTCATCATTTTCGGTATTAGAAAGCACTCGGTCTATTAAATCAACAATGACTTCCATATCACTTTCAACCAAACCACGAGTGGTTATAGCTGGTGTACCGATACGAATTCCGGAAGTAACAAATGGGGATTTATCGTCAAATGGCACCATATTTTTATTAACTGTTATTTCTGCTTTGCCCAAGGCAATTTCAGCATCTTTTCCAGAAATACCTTTGTTGCGTAAATCAATTAGCATCATGTGATTGTCTGTTCCACCTGATATTAAATTATACCCTCGCGCAACAAAACAAGCAGCCATTGCTTTTGCGTTTTTTTGTACTTGCATCATGTAGGTAAAAAATGGATCTGACAAACATTCGCCAAAGGCAATAGCTTTAGCAGCAATAATGTGTTCAAGTGGCCCCCCTTGATTACCAGGAAAGACAGCCATATCTAACATATGTGACATCATTCTAATCTCTCCCTTAGGAGTTGTTAACCCCCACGGATTTTCAAAGTCTTTACCCATTAATATAATACCACCTCTTGGTCCACGTAACGTTTTGTGTGTGGTGCTTGTAACAATATGACAATGTGGTACAGGGTCATTCATCAATCCTTTTGCGATTAGTCCAGCCGGATGTGAAATATCTGCTAATAATAAAGCCCCTACACTATCTGCAATTTTTCTAAAACGAATAAAATCCATGTCACGAGAATAAGCCGACGCACCCGCAATAATCATTTTAGGTTTTTCTCTAGTTGCAATTTCTTGAATGGAATCATAATTAATTAAGCCCGTTTCTTTATCAACACCATAAAAAAATGGGGTATATAATTTACCCGAAAAGTTCACGGGTGAGCCATGCGTCAAATGACCACCATGAGCCAAATCGAAACCAAGAATTGTATCGCCTGGTTTTAAACATGCAGCAAATACTGCTGTATTGGCTTGTGAACCAGAATGTGGCTGAACGTTGGCATAGCTCGCGCCAAAAAGCTCTTTTGCTCTATCAATTGCTATTTGCTCAATAACATCTACTACTTCACAACCTCCATAATATCTTTTTCCGGGATATCCTTCAGCATATTTATTAGTTAGAATAGAACCTGCTGCTTCCATGACTTGATCACTAACAAAGTTCTCAGAGGCAATTAATTCAATTCCGTTTATTTGTCTGTCTTGTTCCTCAAGGATAAGGTCAAATATTTGTGTGTCGCGTAGCATTTTGTGAAGTTTAAATTAAAAGTCATCAAAATTACAAAAATGGTTTGGTAAATTATTAGGAAATGATATATTTGATTACTCAAATTTTCAACAATTAATACTAATAAAAAATGCCAACGACAACAAACAATCCCAAACGAAAATCATGGTTAAATGTTGATAAAGAAAGTCACTTTCCTATTCAAAATATTCCATTTGGCGTTTTTTTAACCAAAGATGATGTCATCACAATTGGAACTCGAATTGGTAATTATGCAATTGATTTGGGTGCTTTGCAACAATTAAATTATTTTGTGGGTATTGATTTAACCGACGATATGTTTATGCAGGACACCTTAAACGACTTTATATCAGACGGCAAAAAAACTTGGCGTTTGGTAAGAAATAGAATCGGAGATATTTTTGACATTGACAATGGGCTTTTAAGAGACAATAGAGAACATCGAGATATAATTATTTTTAAAATGGAGGAGGTTGAAATGCAACTTCCAGTCTTAATTGGAGATTACACCGACTTCTATTCCAGTAAAGAACATGCAACCAATGTTGGTAAAATGTTTCGAGATCCAGAAAATGCATTGTTGCCAAATTGGCTTCACATTCCTGTGGGTTATCACGGTAGAAGTTCTACTATTCTTCCTTCGGGTATTCCTGTTCATCGTCCCATGGGGCAAATACTTCCAAACGGAGAAAATTCTCCAGTTTTTGGTCCTTCGCGACTAATTGATTTTGAATTAGAAACAGCTTTTATTACAACTGACGCGAATATTCTGGGAGAAAATATCCCAATAAACGAAGCTGAAGATTATATTTTTGGTATGGTATTATTGAATGATTGGAGTGCGAGAGATATTCAAAAATGGGAGTATGTACCGTTGGGTCCCTTTTTAGCTAAGAACTTTGCTACTTCCATTTCACCTTGGATTGTTACTATGGATGCACTTGAACCCTTTCGATGTAAAGGACCAAGTCAAGAACCTATGCCTCTTCCCTATTTACAACAGAAAGGAAAACACACTTTCGATATTAATTTGGAGGTGTATATTTCACCCGAAAATACTGAGGCTAAACTAGTTAGTAAATCTAATTTTAAATACATGTACTGGTCAATGTCGCAACAATTAGCGCATCACACTTCCAATGGCTGCCGAATAAACTCAGGTGACATGATGGGTTCAGGTACGATATCAGGTCCTAAACCAGAGAATTTTGGATCTATGCTTGAACTAACATGGGGCGGAAAAAACCCTATAAAAATGAATGATGGCTCCGAACGAAAATTTATTAATGACAATGATACTGTTACTATGGTTGGGTATTGTGAAAATAGTTCTGTGCGTATTGGTTTTGGGGAAGTTTCAAGTAAACTTTTACCCCCTTTTGTTAGAAAATAATCCTTCGATACTTCCTTCGTCAGCACAGGCGTAGTTAAGGATGTCAAGTCGTCAAAACAAACTATATTATAATACAAACAACACAATCTAAAATGAAAAATACAGCATTAACAAAAATACATGAAGGTTTAGGTGCAAAAATGGTTCCTTTTGCAGGATATAATATGCCAGTACAATATGAAGGCGTTAACGCCGAGCACGAAACTGTTAGAAATGGCGTTGGTGTTTTTGATGTTTCTCATATGGGGGAATTTTTGATCAGTGGCGAATCTGCTTTAGCACTAATTCAGAAAGTAACATCAAATGATGCTTCGGTTTTAGAAATAGGTGGAGCACAATATTCTTGCTTGCCCAATTCAGAGGGAGGAATTGTAGATGATTTACTTGTATATCGTATGAAGGAAAACCAATATCTTTTGGTTGTAAACGCATCCAACATAGAAAAAGATTGGAATTGGATCTTTTCTCACAATGATATGGGGGTTGACATGCAAAATATTTCCAATGATTACTCCCTATTAGCTATTCAAGGACCCAAATCGGTTGAAGCAATGCAATCGCTAACTTCTATTGATTTAGCTGCTATTGCCTATTATCATTTTGAAGTTGCTGACTTTGCAGGAATACAAGATGTAATAATTTCAGCCACAGGATACACCGGATCAGGTGGCTTTGAAATCTACTGTAAGAATGAAGCTGTAGAACAAGTTTGGAACAAAGTATTTGAAGCTGGTGCTGCATTTGGAATAAAACCTGTTGGACTTGCTGCAAGGGATACTCTCCGTCTTGAAATGGGATTTTGTTTGTACGGAAATGATATCAACGATTCGACTTCTCCCATCGAAGCTGGCTTAGGTTGGATAACCAAATTTAATAAAGCATTTATAAACTCCGAAAATTTAAAAAAGCAAAAAGAGCTTGGTGTATCAAAAAAATTAGTCGGCTTTGAATTAACAGAACGTGGAATTCCGAGACATGATTATGAAATTGTAGATTCAAATGGAAATAATATAGGTATTGTTACTTCGGGAACAATGGCGCCAAGTTTAGGTAAAGGCATCGGAATGGGGTATGTGAAAACCGAATTTGCAATTGTTGGAAGTGAAATTTTTATTCAAATCAGAAATAATAATGTTGCTGCAAAAGTGATAAAAATGCCTTTTTATAAAAAGTAATTGATTACTTATTATAAATATTGAATAGCAAATAGACGCTTTACTAAAAACACAAGTTCAAGCACATTAAATTTTTAATAAATTAAATTAATTCTGAATATGAAGTCAGTAAAAATAATAATACCACTACTCCTATTCCCTTTTTTAATTTATAGTCAAAAAGAAAAAGATCCTTGTAGAACATTACAAAATATCAATTCTCTAATACAAGAATATCATTATAAGCCAAGTGTTGTAGACGATAGTTTATCTTCTTATTTACTCAATTCCTTTTTGAATAAATTGGATGCTAACAACCGATTATTTTTGGCTTCTGAAATAGACACTATATCAAAACATGAATATAAAATTGATGACTATATTTCCAACAATAATTGTGGTTTTCTTAAGGAAATGTATAACGTATATTCAAATTCTGCACTTCGTTATTCCAAAATTATCACCGAACTGAAAAATGAAAAATTTTCATATTCAAGTAAGGACAAAATAAATTTTTCTGATTCAATATTTACTTTTGCTGTCAACGAAAATGAATTAAAAAAAAAGATTAGCAAACTAATTCTGTATGATGTTTTAAAAGAAATAGCAGAAGTAAGTAACGATAAGGATTCTCTAGTCATTAATTTTGATTCGCTTGCCCCAAAAAAGAGACTAGCAATTTTTGAAGAGTATGAGTGTCTGAGTGAAATGTATAATCTAAGTCAAAACGATTTTAACATATTATTTTTTAAAGAATTCTGCAATTATTTTGACCCACATAGTGACTATTTTTCTGATACTGAAAAGTCAGAATTTTATGCAACCGTAAGTTCTGATAATTTTTCATTTGGTTTTCAGGTTTCATTAGAAGAAAATGGTTCTATTATAGTAGAATCTGTAGTACCCGGTAGTCCTGCTTATTTTAGTTCCAAAATTAGCAGCGGAGATAAACTCCTGAAAATTAGCAATAAAGATGAAGAAATTGAACTTTCATGCAAAACGATAAAAAAAGTTGAATCGTTACTTTATTCCAAAAAATTTAAAACTTGCCTTTTTACGTTTAGAAAGAAAAATGGAGAAATCTATAGTGTTAATTTGGTAAAAAAAATAATTGCGGATTATGAAAACAGGATTTATAGTTTCCTAATAAAAAAGGGGGATCAACAATATGGATATATTAAAATACCCAGTTTTTATTCCACTTTTGAAAACGGAAAATCCAACCTCTCCCTAGATATGGTTAATGAATTAACCTATTTACAGGAAGATAGTATTGACGGTTTAATCATTGATGTTCAAGACAACGGCGGTGGATCTATGGACGAAGTTCAAAAGTTATCGAGTTTGTTTATTGACGAGGGCCCAATAGCAATGATAAAGAATAATAAAAACAAAGTAGAAACTATCACTGATTCTTTGCCAGGAGCCATTTACAATGGACCACTTGTTGTAATGATTAACGGTAATTCTGCCTCAGCTAGTGAGTTTTTTGTAAATGTAATGCAAGATTACAATAGAGCAATTATAATTGGCAATCCCTCTTTTGGTAAAGCTACA
>CAMDSN010000049.1 GCA_945907225.1 Flavobacterium psychrophilum
TGGGATCAAAACAATAAACCGGAATAATTTGATCACTTGAAGCGATGGCCCTTACTAAAGTTTCGTTGTCATGCAATCGCAGATCGGTTTTAAACCAAACAATCGTAGTTTTCATAATTCATTTATATTTTTCAAATAATAATCGGCTTGTTCTAAAAGTGCTGTTTTTGCCTCAGGTTGCATTTTACGCCAAACATTATACATCATTCCAATTCTTGGGTTTTTAGCCAATTTAACTTCATTTCTATCATAAAAATTCCAATACAGACTATTAAATGGACATGCTTTTTCACCTGTTTTGACTTCTTTTAAATAAAAACAACTACCGCAATAATGGCTCATTTTATCAATATAACTAGCCGAACTCACATAAGGTTTACTACCAACAACTCCCCCATCTGCAAATTGACTCATCCCTCTAGTATTAGTAATCTCAACCCATTCAATCGCGTCTATATAAATATCGAGATACCAAGCATCAATTTCGTCAGGATGGATTCCAGCTAACAAAGCAAAATTACCAGTAATCATTAATCGCTGAATGTGATGCGCATAGGCATATTCCAAAGATTGACCAATGGCATCTTTCAAACAATTCATTTTTGTTTTTCCGGTCCAGAACCAATGCGGTAATTTTTCTTGGTTATTAAAAAAATTCATGGTTGCATATTCGGGCATTTTCAACCAATAAATACCACGCATATATTCGCGCCAACCTATTATTTGACGCACAAAACCTTCTAACTGATTGTACTCAATTTCGTTTGGTCGTTTTTCCCATTCTTTTATGGCCTTATCGATAACTTCTCTTGGTGAAATCATTTTGATATTCATAGAAAACGAAATTCGAGCATGATACAATGACCATTCATTTGGCGACATAGCATCTTGATAACTTCCAAATAAGTGCAAACATTCAGCCAGAAAAAAATCTAATAGTTCTAATGATTGTGTTCTATTTATTGGCCAAACAAAATTTGCCGCATCAATAGTACCGATAGTTTTAATATTGGTCTTTTTTATTTCATTTAAAATAACAGACACATCATTATTAAAAATCAATGGTGAAATTGCTATGTGATTTTTGGGTAATTTTCTTCGATTTTCACTATCATAATTCCATTTTCCAGTCAATGGATTTGAACCATCCATCAAAACCAAATGTTTTTTTCGAAGCGCTCGATAAAAGCTTTCCAACAAGAACGTTTTCTTACCCTCAAAAAAATCTCCCAATTCTGTTCGAGATGTAAAAAAGTGTTCGCTATCAACTAATGAACTCGTAATTGAAATTGCGTTACACAGTTTTTTTAAATCTAAATCAACCCTATATTCATCAGGGGATTGGTATTCAAAATGAGTAAAATTGTGTTCTGAAATTAGATTTTGAATATTTTTTTCAAAAGATTGCAAGTTGTGCTTATCATTCAAACTAATATAGATCACCTTGTGATTACTTAATCTTAATTCATCAGCAAAGGCTTGCATCGCTGAAAAGAAACCAACTACTTTCTGAATGTGATGGGTTGCATAATCCGTTTCTGTTCGAATTTCCATCAGCACATAAGTAACCGAATCATCAGTAGATTCAAGCCAAGAATGATTGCTGTTTAATTGGTCCCCAAGAATAAGTCGTAACGTTTTGTTCATATTATTTGTTGCTTCTGCATTTATCACTACAATATTTAACTTCCTCCCAAACTTTCTCCCATTTTTTGCGCCATGAAAAAGGTCTGTTGCAAATCACGCAGATTTTACTGGCTAAGTTTTGTTTTTTAACTCCTTTCATTTGTAGTGTCTATTTTTCGGTGGTTTTCTTTGAATTTCTTCGAGGGTTACTCACGTGCTTTTTTAGAATTCTTTTCCCTTCAGCTTTGACGTCATCCTTTTTGCGAAAACTCCAAACAATTTCACTCGCTTTTTTTCGTGTTTCCTCAACATCAACAATCGGAAACGGATAATCTTTGCCCAATTCACAATTATAAAATTGCTGTTCAATAGGATTAAGTTTCCATGGCTCATGTATTAGATTTGAGGGGATTTCTGATAATTCAGGAATCCATTTTTTAATAAAAATACCGTCAGAATCGTGATCTTCTGAATTTTTTATGGGGTTGTAAATTCGAATCGTATTTATACCGGTAGTACCCGATTGCATTTGAATTTGAGGATAATGGATTCCGGGTTCATAATCTAAAAACTGTCTGGCTAAAAAATGTAGTTCACGCCAATCCTGCCACAAATTAAAAGTGAAAAACGAAACTACCATGGCACGCATTCTAAAATTAATATAACCCGTTTGAACTAAACATCGCATACACGCATCTATAATTGGAATTCCAGTTTTCCCGTCTTGCCACGCTTTTATATAACAATCGTTTTTAGCTTTTATTAAAGAATCGTATGCGCTATTGCAATTTTCAAATTCCATCCGACATTCATCTTCAAATTTTTGAATAAAATGACAGTGCCAATGCAAACGTGAAACAAAATTTAATACGGCTCTTTTATTTGGTGAAGTTTCATAATATTGATTGGTGTATTGATAAACCATCCGCATACTTATGTTACCATAAGTTAAATAAGGAGACAAACGGCTGCAGCCTTTCCTACTTAGTTCGGGCTTAGAAATATGTTTACTATAATTTACATGGCGTTCTTTAACAAAGCTATCTAAATAACGCCAAGCCCAATACTCTCCTCCTTGTTGATAATTCATATTTCGTGAGGTAATTTCTGAGTGAAGAATATTTCCTTTTACTAAATGATGAAAATTTACCTCTAAATTTTCAAATTGAAACAATTTTAAATCAATCAATTTTGGTTCAGCCCGCATAACCTTTTCCCACCGCTTATCCCAATCACTTCTGGATTTCAATTTTCGTACAATACCATTTGTTTGAGATTGCTTCCAAACTATTTCATTTTTTTTAAAAAATGATTCCATGGAAATATCTCTATCAAAAGTTATCTTATTACCAGTTTCTTGATGTGAAAAAACAGTATTTATGTCATAAATTGAAATCAAATGTTCAAAAACAACCTCTGCCTCATTATGAAAATAGTATAATTGTGTATTATGTGTCTTTAACTGTTTTTGTAATTCTTGAATAGACTCATAAATAAATCGCCAATGTCTTAAATCGGAATCATCATAGTTCATTACAGAAGGCTCAAAAAAATAAACCAGTAAAGTTGGCAGATTTTGTTGCTGCGATAAATAAAGTGGTTCATGATCTGTAAAACGAAAATCACGTTTGAACCATACAATATTTATAGTTTTTTTTGGCACTAATTTATAGAAGTGAGGTAATTTCTAAATTGGGTTTTGCGTAACTTAATCTATCCAACTGATATGTTTTGTGGTAGCTATCTAGGCCTGAACAAGTGATAGAATTTGCTTTTTCAATGGCCACAAACCCATCATGATTATAACACGATTCAGGAATAAAAATCTCTATGATCTCACCAATAATTATCGTAGTATTATTTGTAGAAATATCTATTTGTTCTTTAAAAGCTATGCCCAATTGAATGTTACTTTCTGCTACAAAAGGAGCAAAAAAATTATTCTTAAATTCTGGAGTCAAACCTGTAACGTCAAACTCTGAAATCGTTTTAGCATATCTGGCAGAAGTTTGATGCGCCTGTTTATAAATCGACTCATTAATGTGATTTATCGTGAAGAAACCCGTTTCAATAATGTTTGAAAAGGTATCGCGCTCTGGTGGACTTGGACGAAATATCATTCCGATTAATGGCGGGTTTGCACCGATATGAAAAAAAGAACTAAAAATTGACAAATTGGTGTGTTCCTGCGAATCACAAGTTCCTACTAAAGCTAAACATTTAAATCCACCTATGCTGTTTATCAAATGAACCCTTTTTTGTTTTTCAAGGGCTTCAATTTGAGCTTTGTTGATGTTAATTTTTGTCATCATATTGAGGTTATCCTAAGTGAATCCATTTTTTATCACTATTCAATTTAAAAGTACCAATATGTTCTTTGTTCCATTCATTTGGGGAAACCAAAGACAAAAAATGCATACCATCATTGCCAACATATAAGTGGTACATTTCACCAATTACCGGTTCAAATGCAAACTTGGCATTATAAACAATTTCGTTCCACTCGAATTCTTTAATCAAATTCTCATATTGGAGTTTTAATTCCTGAAACTTATTTTCAAACTCTTTATTTACATTTGTTATTCCTCTACTTTTCCATGATACTAAATCGTCAATCTTAATTATTGGTGCGCCAACACTTGTAGAATAGGGCAACATGCTTGCGTTGTAACCCTGAGATTCGGAATATACAATATTGTCAGGTATTTTTTTATCCATTATCGTTTAGAAATTTTATTATTTGAAATTGATCGTTGACGGTTACATTTGAACCTATCAATGGTATCAACTCGTTTAGCTAAATGTTTTGTTTTGCAATTTTCAACGCGTTCTCTCCACAATTTATAACTAGAAAATTTAAGTTCTTTTTTCATTAGCGCTTTTACATCGGCTTCAGAAAGCCCAAATTGAAATTTAATAGCATCAAAAGGAGTTCTATCTTCCCAAGCCATTTCAATTATTCTATCTATATCTTTCTCTTCAAGAGAAGTTTTTTGTGTAACAGGCATTTGTTTAACTTATTTTCAAAATAATTAAACAAAAGTAACTAAATATTTTATATGGTTTGTGTTTTGTATGGAAAAAAATAACTTATTTTGCTCTAGATTTAAAAACTATGAACTCAATAAAAGGGAACGGATATTCAATATATTTTGGTGAAGATAAATATGATATACTTAATAACTATATCAAAGCGCAGAAGTATTCGGTAATTTTTATTCTAACAGACACAAACTCAAATACCCATTGCTTGCCAAATCTACTTTCCTATTTAGCTTCAAATCTTCGAATAGAAGTAATTGAAATAGCTGCAGGGGAAGCGGAAAAAAATATTACAAATTGTATTAAATTGTGGAAAATACTAACCGAATTAGGCGGTGATAGAAAAAGTGTTTTAATTAATCTTGGTGGCGGAGTTATAACTGATATCGGTGGATTTGTAGCTTCAACTTTCAAAAGAGGAATAGATTTTATAAATATTCCAACAACGCTACTCGGAATGGTAGATGCCTCTATTGGAGGGAAAAATGGGGTAGATTTAGATAACCTTAAAAATCAAATTGGCGTTATAAATGTTCCTCAGTCAGTAATTATTGACCATAAATTTTTAGAAACTTTGCCCCAAAAAGAAATGCGATCTGGATTTGCAGAAATGCTAAAACACGGACTAATTCATGATAAAAGTTATTGGTTGCAACTTAAAACCATTACCTCATTTAATTATCAAGATTTTGGTGAGTTAATTCAACGTTCAATTGAAATTAAAAATGAAATTGTGTCACAAGACGCTACTGAAAATGGAATTCGTAAAGCGCTGAATTTTGGACACACCTTGGGACATGCTATTGAAAGTTATTTTTTAGAAAATGACAACAAAAATAATTTATTACATGGCGAGGCCATTGCAGCGGGCATGATACTAGAATCCTATATTTCATGGCAAAAGAAATTGATTACCGAAATTGACTATTTTGATATAAAAAATACCATCAACTCAACATTTGAAAAAATTGTTTTTGAAGAAAATGACATCGAACCGATACTCAATTTATTAATTCATGACAAAAAAAATGAATACGGAAAAATTCAATTTGTACTGCTTGAAGGAATTGGACAAACAAAAATTAATCAAGAGATTGAAATACAATTAATTAAAAATGGATTTTCCGACTATATTCTTTAATTTTTTTTTGATAAAATACTTGTTTTTGAAATATTTTATTTTTTACATTTGCGCTAATGAAAAGAGGAGTCAACATAGCTTTTTTTAGGTTTTGGAATAGCCAAAGAAATCAAAATTTCTTTACGGTTTCAAATCACTTTTTTATTATAAAAAATGATGTTCTGGCCTTTTGTGCTGTGATTGCTTTTTTATTTCATGAAAACTTACCTATAATCTACGCAAATATTAGAGTTTGAATTACAGATTACATTGTTTTATTAAAATAATTAATCCTTAATTCGATACTACCACTAATGAATACAAAATATTTCGATTTAATAAATCAAACATTCTATTTTCCGCAGGAAGAGTTTACACTAAATAAAGACCATCTTCAGTTTCACAATATCGATTTAATGAAATTAGTCGAAGAATATGGCACACCATTAAAATTTACCTACTTACCTCAAATTTCAGGCAATATAAACAAAGCTAAAGGTTGGTTTAGAAAAGCAATGGAAAAGAATAAGTATGAGGCAAAATACTACTATTGCTACTGCACTAAAAGTTCTCATTTTAGTTTTATCATGAATGAAGCATTTAAAAACAATATTCATATAGAAACCTCCTCGGCTTTTGATATTAATATTGTTGAAAATTTAATAGAACAAGGAAAAATAAATAAGAGCACTTATATTATTTGTAACGGTTTTAAAAGAGAACAATACATTGAAAATATTGCTCGATTAATAAATAATGGATATAATAAAACCATTCCAATCATTGATAACTATGAGGAATTAGATTTGCTTCAAGAGTCAATAAATGGTAAATTCAAAATAGGAATCCGAATTGCCGCTGAGGAGGAACCAAAATTTGAATTTTACACCTCTAGACTTGGTATAGGATATAAAGACATTGTTCCCTTTTACAGAAAACAAATCCAAGAAAACAATCAAGTTGAACTTAAAATGCTTCACTTTTTTATAAATACTGGAATAAATGACACCGCATATTACTGGAACGAATTAGTAAAATGTATTAAAGTTTATGTTGCACTTAAAAAGGAATGTTCAACTTTAGATAGTTTAAATATTGGAGGTGGATTTCCAATTAAAAATTCTTTAGCATTTGAATTTGACTACCAATATATGATTGATGAAATTGTTAATCAAATAAAAATTTCTTGCGATGAAGCTGAGATTGATGTGCCACATATTTTTACAGAATTTGGTGCTTTCACAGTTGGAGAATCTGGTGGAGCTATTTACCAAATTTTATATCAAAAGAAACAAAATGATCGTGAAAACTGGAATATGATTGATAGCTCTTTCATCACTACACTACCCGATACTTGGGCAATAAACAAACGATTCGTTATGTTGGCTGTAAACAGATGGAATGACACATACGAAAGAGTTTTACTCGGCGGATTAACATGCGATAGTGATGACTACTATAATTCTGAGCAACATATGAATGCGGTTTACTTACCAAAGTATAACAAAGAAAAGCCCTTATATATTGGATTTTTTAATACGGGAGCATATCAAGAAACGATTGGAGGATTTGGAGGACTACACCATTGTTTAATCCCACAGCCAAAACATATTTTAATAGATAGAGATGAGAATGGGATAATCGCAACTGAAGTATTTTCTGAACAACAAACATCTGAACAAGTACTTAAAATATTGGGATACGAGAAAAAATAACAAACCGGATATTAAATAAAAAAAATAATTTGCAGTAATAAAAAAATATATTTTCTTTGAGCAGCAAATTAGTATAAACAAAACCCATGAGTAAAGGCCCGATAAGTCAATTTATAGAAAATAATTATCTTCATTTTAATGCTGCTGCACTTGTTGATGCCGCAAAAGGGTATGAGTCACATTTGCTTGACAATGGAAAAATGTTGATCTCTCTTGCAGGCGCAATGAGTACAGCCGAACTCGGTAAATCGTTAGCCGAAATGATACGCCAGGATAAAGTACACATAATTTCATGCACTGGAGCTAATTTAGAAGAAGACATTATGAATTTGGTAGCACATAATTCATATAAAAGAGTTCCAAACTATCGAGATTTATCGCCACAAGAAGAGTGGAATTTATTAGAAAACCATTACAACAGAGTTACCGATACCTGTATTCCTGAAGAAGAAGCATTCAGAAGACTACAATCTCATTTATTTGATATTTGGAACAATGCAAATTCAAAAGGAGAGCGCTATTTTCCACATGAGTTTATGTATCAGATGATAAATTCGGGGGTATTAAAACAATATTACGAAATAGATCCTAAAGATTCTTGGATGGTTGCCGCTGCCGAAAAGAACTTGCCAATAGTAGTTCCAGGTTGGGAAGACAGTACAATGGGAAATATTTTTGCATCCTATTGTATAAAAGGTGAATTTAATCCAAGTACCATGAAAAGTGGAATTGAATATATGATGTGGTTAGCAGATTGGTATCCTAAAAATTCGTCAGGTAAAGGATTGGGGTTCTTTCAAGTTGGTGGTGGTATTGCAGGAGATTTTCCAATTTGTGTAGTTCCAATGTTATATCAAGATATGGAGATGCATGATGTTCCATTTTGGAATTATTTTTGCCAAATATCTGATTCTACTACCAGTTATGGATCCTACTCTGGAGCCGTGCCCAATGAGAAAATAACTTGGGGAAAACTTAATATTGATACGCCCAAATTTATCGTAGAATCCGATGCGACTATTGTAGTTCCATTAATTTTTGCCTATATATTAGATTTATAACTCCGTTTTTTATGAGAAGAATTATTGTTGATTATGCAAAACTAACTGGTGATATACTAAATTTATTAGTAGAAAAATTTCCAGAAGGTTATTATGACACCGATATTATTCGTTTTAGAAATGCACAAAATGAATTAATTGAAGCTGTTGAAGTTAGAACTGAAAATACTATTTACTTGGTGAAAGTAAGCACAAAGCTGGCCAGTAGAATGGAAAAATATGATGAGGAAGATATAGATTCAGTTGTAGAGCCCATTGATCCAATAAAAGGAATTGATGATGACGAAGATGCACCCAACGAAAATGAAGAAGAAGAGGAATTTGATTTATTAAAAGATAAAGGTGGAAGTGATGATGGCGATGATGATGATGACGATGATGAAGAGGATATAGAAGCTTCAAATGACTATTCAGATGACGATGACGAGGAAGATTAAAAATATATTTATTACGAAATACAATCTAAATATTTTTCTTGAAATACCTTTTGATGTTGATTTTGATGTCCGATGATAATAAACCCAAGAGCCCGAACTGACATTTGATTATTTGACGCAATACCTATTCGCAACAATTCTTCATTTGAAAATGATTTGAATAAAGACAAAGTAGCTTGTCTGACAACAGCCAATTCAGTCAATAAATCCTGAATACTTCTTTTGATTGCATTAGCTTCGTCAACATAATCGTTCTCCTCAAAACCAGGTAATTTATTCTTGTCATTTCTGGCAAAACGTAAGGCACGATAGGCAAAAATTCTTTCGGCGTCAATCAAATGCTGAATGATATCTTTTATAGTCCATTTTCCTTCAGCATATCGGTAATCAAATTTATCTAACGGAATGTTTTGTACAAATTTTATGAAGCGATGTACCGAGATTTCAAGTTCTTCAATAAGTGT
>CAMDSN010000050.1 GCA_945907225.1 Flavobacterium psychrophilum
GTTTTGTATTCATCAGCAGCGTTAGAACCTTTTTCTCCATAAAATATATCATCAATAGTAGTCCATCCTGTTTCACCTATTTGAACTTGTTTATTTACACCTATTGATTTTAAATAATTTACAACACCAGTATATTGTGAAATCGCATAATCTCTGGCTCTCAACATAGCAGCATCAATCTTCATTTTATCCGATAAATTTGCTTCATTTTCTTTAATACCCCAAATTTCGGGGAAGAAACGTTCGTCGTGAATTGGGTATGTGTGCATAGAAATGAAATCGACAGCTTTAATCAATCTAACCAAATCTTCGGTGTGGTATTGCGTGTCTCCTCCGCCCCATGAAAGATAATTATCAGAACTTGTTATCCATAAATTTTCGGGCAATTTTTGTTTTTTCTTTAGCTCTTGTAAATGATTTACCCATTTTAAAATTATAGCTGGTGTAACATAATAACTGGTTGCCCATTTAACCATAGCTTCGTTTCCAACTGAAATAATCTTGATAATCTCAGGATATTGATTGGTTAGCTCAACTGCTTTTTGAATTTCAATTGTATTCCGTTGGCTTTCTTCATCGTGCATTGGAGAAAGTTCTGTCCAAGCATTTTTACAATCTATCCATGCACCAAGCATCACATACATTTCAAACTTAGGATTTTCTTTTTTTAATTCGGTTATGGCTTTTAGCACATTTACTATTTCCTCATGGTGCAGATTGTAGGTTCTGATTATTTTAATATTTATAGCTGCTAAAATTTTCAAATCCTCTTTAACATCCGAAACAGTTGGTTCATTATCCCGAGTATTGGTGCGATACCCACCGTAACAAATACCTTGATATTTAGGATTTCCTAAAATCATTTTGGCAGTAACTTCTTTTGATTTTTGGGCATAAAGACTACTATTTGTAAAAGATAGTAGCAAAAAAAATAAAATGTAGATACGTTTTTTCATTATGCTCCTAAACCTTCTTTTATTGAGACTTTAATTTTAACTATTTCACCAGTTCGTTGAAATACTTTTTTACTTTTTTCTATGTCTAATGCTAATGAATTAACTATTTCGTTGGTCCCATTTTCATAAAACAACTCCATTTGATTAGTTGTTGATTTTATATAAATAATTGGAACTTGACAATAGGTAAAAGCCAAACTATCCTTTTCTAATAACATATTGTTTTTTAAACCTCTGACATTAATGAATGTAACTTCTTGATTTTTAGTTAAAAATTCATTTTTATTCAAAATAATTGGATTAAATTCAAGTCTGCCCTTGTTTACATTTACACCCAATTCTCCAATTCTAGTAAGAATGTCTTCTTTAACTTGGCCAGTCATTCCGGGCTGTTGAGCACCTCTACTGAATGGTGTATGCGAGTAAGGATCAGTAGGGAAAGCACCATATACTTCAGGTGATTTATGAACGCCTATTCCTTGTTCTATTGCTTGGAAATGAGTAATTAAAGAATCAATCACACTTTGATTTTCGTTAGCATTAATTGCTTTGTTTGTAACTTCTAATACAGAAACATGTAATTTAGAAACCATGTGCCAATAAATTGAACCTAATCCTTCATATCCATAGAATGTACCAGAACGACCAGTAAAAGCTTTATGATTGAATACATCTTCAAAAATTTGTAAAATAATGGCTGTTTCTTTATTTACTAATTCGGCATATTCTTGAGAATTGGCTAACTGAACTAGCGCTTCTTTTAAATCATTTGCATTATGAAAGTTGCCATTAAAATGATAACCACCATTTATATCTTGATTAATTAAAAGTGAATTATTCCTTTCAAGAAGTGTTTTCAGTAAAACTGATTTTTCTACTTTATCTTTTGGAATAGTATTTTTTTCTAAAAACTTTGGAAGCTTTTTATTTGGATATAAAATATAACTGTTTTGATCTGGTCTATATAACTCACTATTTCTTAAAGCATCTAAAATTTGTAGTGATTCTTTTTCATCCACAAACCTAGAACTAAGAACAGCTACTTGACCTTCTAACATTTCTGGCAAATAGGAAATTGTTACACCATTATTTTCAATAGACATTAAATTATAGGCATGATATAAATTATCTTGCCTTTTATTTGCTTTGATTGAATGTTCGATAAATACGAGACTTACATCAACAAATTTCTTTAAACCAGACATTGAATGCGTTCTTTTCTTGCCCCAAAAACCACTATTGTAAATTTGATAACGATAATCAGAAGCAGCTTGACCCAAAGAATCGAGTATTTTTTTTCTATCTTGATTCGTAATTGGTTCATCAAGTAAGGGCTGAAAGGCAATAAGACTTTCTCTAATGGCATGATAAAACTCAACCATTTCATTTGAAATCTTAATGGTTTCTTGATTTGAATTTTCTAGTATTTGTTGGAAAAATTTCAAAAATCTTCTCAAATAATATAAAGTAACCATAGAAACACCATTTCCAACAAGAGCATTATTGGCATCGTTCCATTCTGGTCTTTGCGTATTCATCCAAATACCAGCTTCTGGAATGAAGTTCGACATTTTGGCCAATACAGTGGCTAAGATTTTTTCGATGAAGTTCACATGATAGATTTCATCTGTATTATCACGTAACAAAGCACCATCAGCACCAATAGCATTTCTACGCATATTTATTAAGGCATCCCATTCATGGTTAAATAAAATGGTGTCTTTTGGATTTTTAACTATCTCTTGATAAGACTTGATAGTGTATGGAACTGCCGCATATACAAAACAATCCTTATCAAAGTATGAATCTAATTTACCTGGTTGGTATTTTTCTATAAACTCTAAAAATTTCAACAAATAAATAATTTGATGATCGCCCCAATAGCCAATGTATGACCATGGATTATCAGGCTCTATAGTCTCCCAATCAAATCCTCCTTTTGTAACTCTGTAAGGATTATAACCATCAAAAGTAGAGGCATTCAAAAATTTGTGAATCATTCCATCAATAAAATCAGGATAGGCATAAGCCAATGCTTCCCAATTCTGAAAAATATCACGCCAATTTCCTTGATAATCTAATATTTTTGAACCATCAATTTCACTTGTTGTATTAATTGAAAATTTATTCCAAGGACGACTAGGATCACCATGTCGTCTACTGAATTTCAGTGGCAAATATTCTGTACAAAGTCTAAATAAATCTGCATCGTCAATTTTAGACACTAATTGTTCTAAAAGAGAACATTCAAAAACCTCAGGCAGATTTGTTAAAAAAGAAGATTGCTTTTCAAAAACTGTATTATTTGCTTTTAAAATATAGTTTGCAAAATCATTTTTCTCAATTTGATAATTATTATCAAAAATCCCACCTCGCATGATGTTAAATAAAACATTAGCGAAATGTCTAGTATCTTTTCGTTTATCGGCTGTAAACTGCAAACCATCAGCAGAAGCGTTAAGAGCAATAAGATTTTGCTTTCCTAATTCGATATCAGCTAATAATTTATATTCTAATGCTTTGTCCGTACAAATAGCATCAGCTAATTCAATAATTTGAGATTGGGTTTGATTAACGTTGGCAATTGTTTTCCAAGACGCGGAAGAATTCTTTACTAAAAACAAATCAGTTGAAACAAAATAAGCTCCTTTTTCACCCTTAATATCAGTCTCAAGACTTACTTTTTGCGCTTTACGGAAATTTGATACTTGTAATGATGAAAGTAAGTAAGACGGTTTGTCTAATCCTAATGACCAAGCAATATTAGCTTTTAAAGCTTCACTTGGTTCGGCTTTATCCACTATGATAGCACTGAGAGCATAAATTCCCAAACCACTTTCTTTAAGCAATTCATTTCTTTTATAAGCATCAACTAAGTTACTAGTACTATTTTGCAAATCACTACTCACGCCATGAGGCATAATATTTTGAATACCATCTAAAAGTGTAATGGAATAATTGTTATCTGAATCATTTATGATTTCAGATGTTTTTACGAAACCGTATAAATTACTGCTACTCCATTGATATCTAAAAGTCAACTGAAAATCATGGTGAATTTCTTCAAATATTACTTTATTACCGTAAAGGTTTTTGTATACATTTCTGCTTATATTATAGTTTTCATTAAATCGCTCCGAGAAGGGTTCCCAAATATGAGTTTGATTAGCTGAATGAATTTGAAAAATAGATTTACTTCCTGTTATATCAGCAAATTCTGTTATTTTATCATCTGTGTAATACGGAAAAAGAGCAAATTCTGCATTTTTTCTTCCGGCTGTTATGCCGCCATTACTTGAAATAAACAACCAATGATTTGAGTCACTAACAATACTCATGAAAAAAGGTCTCATTGCATCGTTATTAGCTATTTTATAAAAATTTTCGCCTTCTAAGAAAACGATATCCATAGACACCTTTTTATCTTCAATCGAATTATCAACTAGTGTGGTTTGTTTGTTAATCATAATAGGTGAAAGAGTTCTTTTTTCTGTCCAATCCAATTAATAAAAAAAACTAGACTTTTATAAAATTAGTCTAGTTGTCTTTGTTATGTTTATTCATATACTCTTATGTAATCAACTAACATTTCTTGTGGAAAAGGCGTTTCGCTATTTGGAGATCCCGGTAAATTTCCTCCTACTGCAACATTGAGAATTAAATAAAAAGGTTGGTTAAAAACCCATTCTCCGGGAACATCTTCTGGTGTAACAGAATGATATAAGAAGTCATCTACATAAAAATTTACTCTATTTTCATCCCATTCTATTCCGAAAATATGAAAGTCGGTATCAAATCTACTATTAGAAAGATAAAAGTTTTTTGAAATAGATTCGCCACCAGAATAACCTGGTCCGTGAACTGTTCCGAATATTTTTGTTGGACTATTTCCAAGGTATTCCATAATATCAATCTCTCCACATTGTGGCCAAATTTCAGTATCTGAATTGGCTCCTAACATCCAAAATGCAGGCCATAAACCTTTACCTCTTGGCAATTTAATACGAGCTTCAATTCTACCATATTTCTTTTCGTATTTCACTTTAGAAATAATTCTAGCCGAAGTATAAGAGGAGCCCATATATTGTTCTCTTCGAGCTGTTATTTTTAAAACTCCATTTTCAACTTTAATATTTTGTGGTCTATCAGTATAATACTGTAATTCACTATTACCCCAACCATTTGATCCTGTTCCAATATTAAAACTCCACATAGATGGATCTGGTGCGCCGTCTGTATTAAACTCCTCGCTCTTCACTAGATTTGTTTTTGTAACCACAGTTTGTTTTGAATTTTCAGAACAAGAAAACATTACAAATACAAGAGCTAAAGACAGTATTGATTTTATATTTAAATTCATTATTTTAATTTTAAAGTTTAATTTTTTTAATTATGGTTTGTAGAAATAAATATTATCCATATAAAAATTTGATAATGACGAACCATTAATATTCTCCATGATAATTAGCCCTATATTATTTTTGTTAACCAACGTAAAAGGAACATCTATTGTTACCCAACTATTTGCTTGAACTTGAGAAGCTGTTACAAATATTTGTTGTCTTGTATCATCGCCACCATTATCAATCTGATTTGGTCCCCAATCTTCTATTGAAATTAAAAAACTAAAATTTGGAGGAACATTGTTAGGGATGTACATATTAAAATGCACATTAGTCATAGCTGTAGCATTTAAAGTTGGATTAGACGTTGCAATCCCAACATAATTAAAGGTAGTGTAGTTTAAAACATTATTTCCGTTTACAGAAAAATCTGCCGAACCAGTTGTTGAACCTGGAGCCCAAAAACCATTGTAATATGCTACAGGTA
The DNA here is from genome assembly GCA_945907225.1 of Flavobacterium psychrophilum. Lineage (GTDB taxonomy): Bacteria > Bacteroidota > Bacteroidia > Flavobacteriales > Flavobacteriaceae > Flavobacterium > Flavobacterium psychrophilum_Q. Next base: position 5,787 of record CAMDSN010000050.1, read on the forward strand.
CATTAGTGTAACTGTCACTAAAAATAGACAATACTTTACTAGGGTCCTTTGTTGGTATTGGTGCACTTGAAAAGGTACCCGTACAATTGATTGTTAAACTTCCTGTAGTTGGTTGACCTCCAAAAGTAGCGGTTATCACAGCAGATCCTGGAGTTAAAGGAGTAACAATCCCAGTATCACTTACTGTTGCGACAGCAGGGTTTGAAGAAACGAAATTCAAAAAAGCAGGAGCAATAGTAACCGATTGATTACTACCATTTGGCATATTAAAGCTACTAATTATGCCAGAGACTGAAGTTTTAACGCCCACAAACGATGAAATTACCACATTATTACCATTCATAATTGAAGCTTGTAATGGCAATATGGTCCCCAACTTTTCAAATTTAAGTTCGTCAATCCAAAAAGTATAACCCGAACCATTGGTTCCTTGAGTACCAGCAGAATATCTTAGCATCCCCTTTTCTTGCACTAGTTTTGATGCGTCTGGAATTGGAATAATATATTTTTTCCAATTGGTGCCAAAACTAACATTTTTCATTGTTGTGATGTATTTATTGGGATAAAAATCTTCACCAAACCCAATTTCTCCAACACTCACACCTTGAGACGCTTTCGCCCAAAAAGTTAAGGCATCATATCCCGTTAAATTACGACCGGCCCCATCAACTCTAAATATGCCTCCTGCGTAATTGCCTTCAGGATCATTTGAGCTGGGTACATCAAAGCGCATAGAAGCATTACCTTTATAGCTTACTTCGCTATCGACAGTCCATGCATTAAATTTTGAACCAACAGGATTATTGGCATCAGGCCCATATGGAAAGTAAAAATTAGTTCCCATCCCAACTGGAGCATCTGTAAATATTTCCGCAGTTTTTGGATATGTCGCTAATGTAGCATCATCGGACATCTCTCTTTCACAATTTAAACTGGTTATCAAAACCAATCCTAAAAGGAGAGTATTTCTAAAGTAATTAATTTTTCTATTTTTCATTTTATCTTTTTTTAAAAATTATTTTCCAATATTTATATGAACATAGGTACGAATTTCCCATTCCGATCCATTTCCGAAGCCAACTGGACTCAAAGGTGGTACAGCAGGATATGTGTTTGCAGGAACAAAAGTTGGCAAATATCTAGGGGAGTATTTATCTAATGATCGCCAAATACCCATTATTCCAATTCGAGTATCAGGTAAAATAAACCAGCTTGGTTTTCCAACTGATGTAGATATATCCATTGAACCTTGGAATGGGAAAGTTAAGTTAAAATCTTTATGGTAATCAAAAGGCCCCCAATCGTTAAATTTAACAGAGGAAACAACTTTTACTTTTTTATAAATCATTCTTATATCTCCACCAGCTCTGTTAATGGTTCTTTCTGAATCTCCATTTGCTTGCCCATTTCCAAAATATATATTTGCAATCATCCCTAAATCTGGTGATAATTTAGATACTATTCTTGTATTAGATTCCCATAAATCTTGTGCTGGAGCTGATCTATCGAATGCAAAAGGAGTTCTATTCGCTAAAAATCCAATTGCAGCATCCATAGTTGTAGGCAAATGACGGAAAACAAAACCAGTACTAAATGCAAATTTTGCATCTTCTACCATGTCATTATTCCACTCATACATCCAAGTAGCTGGAGTTGGGTCATAGGTTAACAAAAGTTCTCCACCAACTGTTTCACGATTTACTCTAACAATAAATGGGTCTTCTAAAATATTTCTTAATCTTCCAGGTGCATCAACTCCATTTGGCATAGCTTCAACTAATGGCTTTTGCCATAAAAAGTTTGGAGCAAGTTGTAATTTAGACGTTATATTAGCCGTAAATCCAGTTAAAATATTCATTTGATTACCACTTCCAGTATCTTTTAATCTCCATCCAGTGAACGTTTGTGTATTATCAGCACCGCCACTAGCAACCAAACCTTGAATTGCTCCTTGAGTATAGAAATTAAATTTTCCTTTTGAAAAGGTCAATTTTGCTTTTCCTCCCCAATTATCAGAATTTTTTACTTTATCCACTTTTACAACATTACCATCCATCATTTGAAATTCTCTGTCATTTAGTGGATCACCAGCCCAAATTCCACCTAATTCCACTCCTAAATTACCAAGTTTTGTTTTGAAATGTAGCGTTGCTCTTCTCGTCTTTGGTTGTGGAATAAATATGGAGGTTACTGCGGGCGCTGCTGCTGAAACGTCTTCATGATAAACCGCTGTTGCAGTTACTTTTCCGAAAGTTTTAGAATACTTTAATAAATAAGCTGGGTTGGCGCCCCACCAAAGTTGTGGGCCAAAAGCAGCTTTTAATCCATTTAAACTTCCTCGTCCATCAACTTCAAATCCTAAAGTTTCTCCGTTGTAGATATCTAAATTTGGACCGTAATTTGCTTCAGGATATAAAGCAAAAAAATCGCCTTCATAACCCCAATGATAGTGACCCGTTCTGTAAAAACCTCTAACTTCAAAATCTTTTGCTGTCCATTTGTAGGATGCGTTGTAAACTTGTACTCTATTGAGTCCACTAGTACTAATAGGACCATCTTGAGTTAGAACAGTTTGTTCTCTACCTCTGCTTTCATAAAAAATCTCATTAATAGGATTTTCTGCAACACGCCCCAAAATATTAACATTTACATTTGCAATCATATTTGCCGAAGGTTTTCCTTCAACTCCAAGAAAGTAAGACTGCATGTGATCAAAACCTGTTCGGCTAGGAGAGTTACCTGTAGCTGGATCATCTACTTCAGGGGTAGTTAGCAGACTTCCACCGGTAGAGAATGTAGTGAATTCTGCTCTTAGATTACTCACTTTTAATATATCGGTTTCATTTGTTCCTAAAGCAGCTTTATCAGCTCGCGCTCTTAACGAAGCATCCATTAAATTGGTTTCATCAAAAACACTGTTTAAAGTAATCGTATTAGCTCCAGCAGCATATGGATTGAATTTATGAATATCTTTTAAAATATAGTAGGCAGCACGTGGATACAATTGATATAATCCTTTTTCATTTGATGGTCCTTTGGCACAAATTCCAAACCATTCTTCATTCATATTATTTTCACCTTCGGTAAAATCTTTTTGATAACCACCGTTTGACCATGAAGCATTACTATCGTGTGCCTCTAAATTTTTGGTTTGTCCATACTTCCACCATCCGTCACTAAACTGAAAAGTAAAACCTCCTAAAGAATTGCCAGCTTTACCCATGCCTGCCGCATTTTCATAAATTTCTTTCCAGTTTCCTTTAAGATAAAACGCCTGTGCTTTTTGATCTTCTTGATTAGTTAGAACATTAAATGAATCTGATCCAAATTCTGAGAAGAAAAGTGGTTTACCATATTCCTTTTTAACTCTTTCAAATAAATCACCAAATGAAACACCTCGATAAACATTGGTTCCCAAAATATCGACATCCTTACAATTTTTTGCAATAATGTCAAGAAAAAGTAAGTCACCATTACAGATAGCAATTGGATGTGAGCTATCAATCGATTTCATAGAAACCACGGCTTCATTAAATAATTTATACATGGATACAGCACGAAGAGTAGATTTTCTATCTTTTACGGGAATATCTTCTGTTTCTGCACC
>CAMDSN010000051.1 GCA_945907225.1 Flavobacterium psychrophilum
TAATTCTCATTATCTTGAAATCTGAAAGTTGATAACGCATGGTTATATAACTTTAGATCACTAGAACACTTCAGTATTTGAAATTGATCCATGGGCAAATTACAAACTATATTGAGATCATTATCGGTAGTTTGGTTATTTAAATACCAATTAATCGTACCGTTAGTGTCATTTGTTATTGTTCTTAACACCTCTGCTTTTGGGTATTCATTGCTGTTCAATCTATTATCAGAAATATCTATTATTTTATCTTTATGATGAGTAGTAGGATCAACTTTATTTTCTTTGATCCAATTATATATCCCGTCAGTAAATCCACTAACAACTTCTGATGAACCATAATCATAGGCGCTAATTTTTATAATGTTCTTAGCTAAATATATGTTCCCTACGTCATCAATGGATTTCTTAACTTGTGAAGGTGAAATTGTATTGGAAATATCAAAAAATTTCATCTTAAATAACTCCTCATTTTTAAAGATTTCATAATATTTTTTAATAAAATCATTACTATCAAACTTTTCTTTACTTAATAAAAAAGTGTAATAATTGTCATTTTGTGGAATTGTATAGAACTTATAATTATTTATGCCTGATTGACCATATTTTAATTTAATATTAGAAGGAGATGTCGTTAAATCGATTAATCCAGCACCAGGACAACCCATTCTATTTTTTAAAACCTCCACTATAATATTTTGTGTTTCACACAATTGTATAAGTTTTAAAGGGTGATATGGAGGCATAATTATAGCGGAAGGTATTTTTATTGTATTATTCGACTTATCTGATTCGCATAAAATAAATAAATCTATCCAAAAAGGATTGGTATCGTCTTCTTCCAACCAGCGCAAAAAACTATTTATATATTCTACCAACAAAGATTTAATATTATCTATGGTTAAATCAATACTTACTTTAATAGATCTATAATCTGTCGTTGTATATATTTCATTAAAAAAGTTTTCTCTTGCTTTTGAGAAATATAAAGGCATCTTTATTTCAGGCCTAAAATCATCATAATTTGAATTTATCTCATAATCAGCAATAACTCTTTTATTAATATTCGCATCATATTTTAAAGCCCTTAAAATTGATGTTTTACTAATATCTGAATCAATTGAAATTATATATGGGTTGGGATCAGAAATAAGTTTTAGCTGAAAAGCACTTTCGATCTCTTCTAAAATGGATTTTTTATTATCACATTCAACACTATACTCTTCATTTTTTCTGCTCATAGCCTCCTGAATGAATTTGTCCAAATAATTATTTGTACTTAACTCTATGTTTTCAATACAAGTGAGTTCAGAAATAATATAAAACTCATCTAAAGTGACGATATTCTGAGTCTTAACAACAGTGTAGTATGAAAAAGTTTCATCGTCGTATTTAAAAGGTTTTTTATATATAAATGATTTAAATCCATCATTATCAATCGTTTCAGAAACCAATAACGGTCTTCTTATATCAATTACTTTTTGAGAGTTAAAATGTTCTTCAAAAAATTCATAAAACTCTTCACACTGTAAATCAAAAAGATTGACATTAAGGGCATATATCTCAATGATTTTTGTTGTTTCATTAACAACAATTTCCATTAACTCTGAATTTCTTGAACTAAGTTTAAATTGGGAAAACCAATAATTCTTTTTAGTTTCTGTTGGATAACTTTTTGAATCATATTTTAACACATTCGAGAAGCCAATACCAATGCCAGGTTTAAAGTTATTTAACTGAACACACCTCCAAGAATTTGACTTTGCATTTTGCTCGTCCGTAAAACTAAAATTACTATTCTTTACTATCTCCGAAGTATTGATATTTGTATATTCCGAGACAGGTTCAATTATCGTTTCAATAGAATTGATTTTTACACTACTTATCAAGGTCTCAGATTCAAAGACTGAGGATTTGTAGGTGTAATTAAATTGATTGTTAATTTCAGAATTAATAATTTTAGTACCAATTCCGTTTTTTAATTCAACATGAAAATTCGCCTTTTTAGAAGAAACTTTCTGCCCCAGATGATCCATGATTTCAGTTAAAACTACAAAAGATAGTTTGTCCCAATAATACTCCCAGTTCTTTTGAAGGTCTTCATCGACATTAACATTAGAAATAGGAGAATAATAGTAATTAGGGAACCTTTTTATAAATGCTGTTGAAGTGTCATTTTGAGCCACAATGCTCAATATAAAATCAAAAAAAGCGTCCAATGCCTCCTTTGAAAGTTTCATAACATTTATGTCTAGATTGTTAGCCGATTCTTGAATTTTTAATCTTGCAATTTGAATACTTTCTGAATCAGCAATAAAATCAACCAAACGATTAATAATGTTATTTCCTTCATTTTCAGTCAAAATCTGATTGAATGCGAAACCAAGTGTTTTTTCAATCTGCTTAATGTCTGATTTACTTTCAATAAAACCAACTATTTTTTCCCAAAAATTATTTATCAGATTAGATTCAATCAAATTATTAACGGCTATTTTTAATGCATTTTTAACAAATTCATTACTTTGGTTTTGATAAACGAAAAGTAAAAAATCATTTTTTTTATTATTCCAATTTTGAGGAAATACAGTAATTGTATTTTCACCAGAATCTAAGCGTATTTCTTGTTCTGATACGAATATATAATCTGAAAACACCTCAGAATTATTCCTTATATTCATAGCAAGATCTTTCTCATTAGTATCTAAATTTGAACATATTAATGGAATTTCTCTATTTCCTTTGAAAACAGGCACTTCAATATTACTCCCTTTATAATTCAATGATTTTTTTGTGAAATTAATGGAGAAATCTTTTATGTATCCGAAGGGTATTCCAACCAAATTATATCTACCAACTGAACTTGTTTTGATCGAAATGTATTCGGTTAATAATATTTTAAAATCATTCATAATTATAGTTGAATTAAAGGATTTGTAATCGTTAATCCACTATCAGAATCTGGATTATCAGTAATCAATCCCATCAAGTTTAAATTAGTTATCAATTGGTTATTAGAGTCATTATGGACACCTATACCATATTCCTTTAAATGATTTAAAAGCTCTTTCAATGAACAATACGAATTGTTCTTTGATGCTAAAAAAGCAAATAAAATACTCTGTCCAGAACCTGGGCATAGTTTTGTGGTTCTACCGTAAGATTTAAACCAAAAATATTGATCTAATTCTTTTTTATGTTTCAAACCTTCAGCAGACCCTTGCTCCATTATGTGCTTTATGAACCAATCTCTATTTTTTAATGCACTTTTTGTTATATTTAATTCTTTACTTTCCTTTTCTAATTCTAATTGAAAAGCTTTAAAGAATTCATTTTTCCATAGAACATTTTTCAAATCAATTTTTTCTATTTCATAATAAAATTTCTTTTGATCATCTAAATTTTTAAAAACAAAAAAAGAGGGGTCTTTTATACTTTTTTCATTCAAATAACTTATAAAGAATTCAATAAAAATATCCGCTTTTTTATAATTTAATAAAATGTCTCTCATTTCACTAATGTCATCATTCATATATAATAAATCCATTCGCTCATGAATCTTGTCTTCAATTGCTAAACCATTAAATGCTCGAATAATATTTTTATAAACCAAAATATAATTTCTGTAAATCCAAATTAAATGCATTGGCAAACCAAGTCTTAATAATCCAGATAATAAATTTATCCATTGAAATCTAGTTAACGATTTTTTTAATTTAAGAACCCTTTTTATATCATTAACCAACATAATTGAAGGAGATTTAACATGCAACGTATTCCAATCAACAAAAGTGAAATTAATATCTTGTTCATTCCATTTGTTTTGTTCATCTTTAGAATCTATCCAATCTTTGATTTCCTTCGATATTATCAAACAAAAAATATCCTCTACGTTTTCCTCATCACTTACTCCTAGAGCATTGAATAGCTCATTAAAAATAGATTTTGCTTCATTTTCATCTTTTGAACCATGGACAAGGGCTTCTTTTATAAAATTACCTAAGTTCCAACATCCCGAAGTGCCATCCTTATTATGCCTTTCACTTGGTAAATTACCTATCAAAGTCAATTCAGGTATATATGGGTAATAATTTAATAAAGCAGAGCCACCTGTTTTTTTCTTAGGTAATTCCAATTTATTAAGTAGAGTAACAAAAAATTCTTCTTTTTGAAACAAAGGTCCATTTTTAGTTATTCTTTCTTGACTTTCAATAGTTTTTTTAAATTGCTTCCCTTTTTCATATACATAGAATTGATTAGAGAATCCGTTTTTAAAGCCTACTAATCTGTATAACGCAGAAAGAGGATGTTCTTCTTTTGTGTATTCAGGTTTCTGATAATTACTGAAATATGTTTTAAGATTTGCCATACTTTACAAAGTTATGTCTTCAATTTTTAATTCATTTCCTTCAACACTTAATTTTAGGTCCTCAAAATTCTCTGATTTTTTCAGACTTTCAGCATACATTAAAGATTCCATTCTTTCAATCAAAGAAATCACATTTGAATCTATAGAATTTATATCCAATTTATCCTCCATTTCCTTCAAAGCCTTGAACAAATTGTAACCTAAAGGGATGACAAATCCATTGTCATTTTCGAAATACAATCTTTTATAAGACGATCTTTTAAAATCAATATTATTTTCTTTTAGATTAAATGCGCTTGAAGAAGAAATTTCTATCATGACTGACTCTTTAGTATTTAATTTCGGTTGGCCAAACGAATGAATTGGATAAGCCAATTTTGATTCTGTTATCTTCTTGAATCTTCTACTCAGACTCTTCTTATTCTTTTGAAAGTCTTCAAGTACTTGGGAATATTCACTAACGATATTACCATTTTTAAAATGTCCATTTTTAGTACCAACAAGTCTAGATGCTAATTTGGCACCAAAGACTCTTAACACTCCAATCACAATAATTATTTTATTGTTATTGTCGTCTATTTCTTGTTGTTTTTTTAATTCCTCTTCTAACAATATTAAATAATGAAAAAATTTCTTTTCTGACAAACTAAGAGTATTTTCAATTGATTTGACTCCATCTGCCATGCTTAAAGAGAAACATTCAGTAATAAAAACAATTTCGGACGATTCTGAATAAAATGGATCGAGGGCCTCGGTTAGTTGCTTTACAAATCTTTTTTCATATTCAGATTGGAATGAAAAAACAAATGATTTAACATCTTTATCCCTAAGTGCGTAGACTAAATTATTAAGTAATCCTATATCTAAATCTTTTGCGCTATTAATAATTTGTCCAAAAGTTTCTTCCCATTCTCTAAATAACCTTAATTGATAGGATGACAACATCAACATTAAAGTAGATTTTATGTAATCACGTTCTTTAGGGATAGTGCTATTTTGAATATTTAAATTGTCAATCGAAAATTTAACAGGATTTTCAGAAATTCCATTGTTTGAAGCAAACAATGACGAAATAAACGAAAAATAATTCCTGAAATTCATTTTACTTTCTGAAATTAATTCAAAATAATAAAATATTGTATTTAATTTATTTTGAATTTCTGTATCTGAAATTGATATAAAATTGCTGTAAAAAGGGCATGAATTCATAAAAATTGGAAAATTCTCATACCAATCCCATTGCTCCTTGATGCATAATTTAGACATTATTTGTGACGCAGGAGATTGTTGATTACTAAAATCTAAAAACATGGAATCAATATCCATAAACCAAACTCCAATTTTATCATTATTTACTAGTGGCCAAGTTTCTAATCCTTTTCCTCTAATTGATGAACTAATTGATGATATTAATTCAGATATGAAATTAATATTTTTATGTTCAGCTAAAAACTTCAAATCTTCTAAAACTCCCCTATTTATACAAGAAATGTACAATACACTTGGATCTGATAAATAATTAATAAAATCATCAGCTAAAGCATTTTCTTTATTCATACCGGCTGCTCCTGTTGAAGCTTCTGGAATTGCTACAATTTTTACAAAAGGAAAATCCGGCTTATTTACTTCTACGATTAATTTTCTTTTATTTTGTGTTATTTGTTCATTCAAACTATTTAACACTAACGTTTTATCTAAAGAGTATTTATCAATCAGTGACATTATTATATATTCTAGAGCATCTGTTTTGCCATTACCAGGGCCTCCAATCAACAAAATATTTGAAATCCTCTCTGGGTTATCGACCCATGAATCTATCGTCTCAATCAATTTGTTTTTAATTGTATCTTTTATAGGTCTGCCTGAATTTGAATCAAACGGAATTCTTACTGCTGATTTTTTATTAGCACCCCATTCTATTAATAAATCTGGAAACTTATTATTATAAATTGTAGATGTAATATTAATTGAAGGGTTTTTCTCTTTTATTTTATAAGTTTCATCAGTTACAATTTCTATTTCACCTTCAATAAGCATTTTTTGAAGTTGATTATTTGCTTCAAATTTTTTTAATTTATGGGTAATTGTAAATTCATTTAAATCAAATTGGTTATTTTTTGAATGGATTGGCAATATTTGGTTTTCTTTTGCAATATTATCCATGTTATTAAACTGTTGATGAAAATTCTCAATTAAATATTTTAAATTTTTAGTTAACTCTGTAGTACTTTCATTTGAACTCAATTTATTAATTGAATAGGTACTATGAACAAAACTATCTTTGTATTTATTGGTAGAAGGTAAAATATCAGAGACTTTTTTTAATCCGCTAATAAACGAAGTATTCCATTGAATTTCAGATGTATTAGTTTCTGAAACTCCAAAACATAAAAAAGCAATTTTTTGTTCTAAATAAAATAGTATTACAGGGTATATACCATTCATAACTTCTTGATCATGAGCAGTAAAAACGATCCAAGGCACTTCACTAAATCTACCAAGTCCAAATGAGATAATAGGTGATGTATTTAGATATCCATCTTGCGGTTCTTTTATTTTGGAACCCGCGTAGGATATGTTAAATTCATGTGCCAAGCCATTAAATGGATTACTTTGTCCCATTGGAGAGCCTTTAATTTCCATTTCAGGAATTAAAGCAATAAAAGCAATAATTAATTTTTCAAGATCATATTTTGTATTCTTGTTATCAATATCTTCTATCTTTAAAAAATCTGTCATATTAATTTCATTAAATATTTTTTTATCCAAAACACTGCATCCCTTCATACCTTTTCCAGAATAGTTAGGGTCAAGAAATAGGAAGTTCGCCAATTTTAAAGCTATTCCATTAGGATTTCTAAATTTAGGGTCATTTTCTGAATATTCATAATTAATAGGCAAATTTCTTAGTGCTTGGGATGCTTCGATAACCAATGGATGGCCTTTGTGCATATCCCCCGAGTTCATTTTTTGATAGAATGATAGTAACAATCTAATCTCGTCTTCAGTCCAATTCACTCTCATTTTAAATATGATTTTAATGTTTTGAGTATTGACTCAGCCATCAGTGGCGGAACGGCATTTCCAATTTGTGTGTATCTAGGGGTTGTAAATGAAAAAGACCCGGATGTTGCATATATTCCTTTAAATTCAAACCAATCAGGAAATGATTGTATTCGTGCATATTCCCTTACAGTTAATATTCTAGGAACAGAGTAATGAATATAATCATAAGGACAAGTAGTAATAGTTGGTGAAGGCAAATGAGGTTTTAATACATTAATTATTTGTTTTTTTGAATCCCATTTTGCTTCATTTAATTCATCTTTAGTAAAATTAAAGCTTAATCGAGAATCGTTTCTAATAGATATTTCTATTAATTTACCATACTTTAGTTTAGTTTTCTCATTATGCTCACCAATTCTATGACTATCTATTAATTTGGATGTTTTAATTCCAGCTCTCATTAATTTTTGATACCCACCTTTTGATTTTTTATATGGATATGTAAGATATGCTTTCGATTTTGCATTGTCGTCAAAATAGGGCAAAGATATTCCCCCTTCTCCATCTAAATCGCTCAACGCCTGTAATACATTGGTTCCGGAAATATTATAAATTTTATCGTTGAATGAGTATTGATTTGTAAAATATTTTGAGTCAATTGAAATTTTACTAAAAACATCAACTAAATTAATTTCGTTTTTATCGAAAGCTGACTTTAGAAAACCAATTATAATGAAACGTCTTCTTTTTTGTGGTACCCCAAAAATATCTGAAGAAATTAATTTGCCATCTATGTGATAATTAGCACTTAATTTATTTATGATATTATCTTTATAAGATGCCCCACTAATATTAAATTTAGAAGCAATACCTGCCACATTTTCAATAACAAGTATTTTTGGTTTTACTATATTTATAAATGAAATATATGATTTATATAATTGGTTTCTAGGGTCTGATTCATTTCTTTTTCCTGCATTTGAAAATCCTTGACATGGCGGCCCCCCAACAACTAAATCTATCTTGCCTGATAGAGACTTTAAATATTCTTTGTTATTTATTAAAAGATCTTTTATATCATGATTTGTTTTTTCTATTTCAATAGGCCAATCAAATCCTGAAATTCCAAGTTTTAAAAAATCCTTCTGCGATTTGTCAATTAAATTATGTTTCAATGTGGCGAATGCATTTTTTTGGTATTCAACAGCAAATTTTCCAATAAATCCAGCCTTCATAGCACCTAAAGAAAGACCCCCACATCCTGCAAACAAATCTATAAAAGTTAATTTAGAATTTTTCTTGTCCATTATTTAATTATTGAATACGAAAATACTAAAGTACATAGTAATTTTTCTACGTTCAAGAACAAATCTATTAACAATATTATTTCTAAAAATTTCAATAGCTCCAAAATAAATAAATTTAACTTGTAAAAACGCTTAACAATTTCATTACGTTTAACAAAAAAAATTGCTTATTTAGAAAGTCTGTTTAAACAGACTTTCGCCATTACTTTGGTTATTTAACTTTTTTAAAGGTCTTTTTTTTTATGAGCTCTATAGACACAAATTTACAAGCGTAGCAAGTTTTTAAAAAATCATAAATCCCCCTACCAAAAACAACACCAAGTCAAGACTTGTATTTGATTTATCAAAGCTTGATGGCCTTGGAGAAAACAAAAGACTTGTTGCGATCAGCATAGAAAAACTGTTGCGATCTAAGATAAAATAGGGCAAGGTGATTGCTTTTTTTAGTATTTTTGAGAATAACGTTTCTAGAATTTCACTTTCTAAACTTTCAGAAAAGATTGATGAAATTAATAATTGTTTAGAAAATTATAAATTAAAAGTTAATGAAACTTTAAAAGATAAGATTAATTATGTTTGATGAAATTTAAAATGAAAACACTCCTCTTTTATGTTTTTTATTCTGAAAATAAAAAAAAATATTATTTGATTAAAAGTTCAATGATAGATTTGGAAGTAAT
>CAMDSN010000052.1 GCA_945907225.1 Flavobacterium psychrophilum
ATATAATTCAGGTTCGTCTGTATCTAAGTATATTAATACCTCACCTTTGAAACTAAATTTTTTTGCAATTTTACCTAAATAGAAACAATCTTCTTTACGCATAATTGCTAGAAGTTTTACGCTTCGGTTTCCTCGTTAGTTTCTTCAACCGCTGGGGCTTCCTCATTTGAAGCTGCTTCTGCAATTGTTTCTTCAGCCACCACTTCTTCTATAGCTGGTGCATCTTCATCTTCAACTGTTTCTTCTACAACTTCTTCTACAGCTTGTACTTCTTCATCTGCAACTATTTCTTCAGCTACAACTGCTTCTTCTGCAGCGGTTTCATTTGCAATAACTTCTTCTGCAACTACAATTTCTTCTTCAACTTTAGTAGCTTCTAAAGCAGCGGCAGCACGTTTGTCATTTGCTTCTTTTTCAGCTTTTAAGGCTTTAGCTTTAGCAGCGGCTTGTGCCTTAGACAAAACTTCTTTTTTGGAATCAACCTTCCCGGCTTTTTCTTCAATCCATTTTGCTAATTTTGCATCAGCTTGTTCTTGAGACAAGGCTCCTTTTCTCACGCCACCGTCAAGGTGGTGTTTCAACAAAGCACCTTTGTAAGACAGAATTGCCCTTGCTGTATCTGTTGGTTGTGCCCCATTGTGTAACCATTGAACCGCTTGGTCAAGATTTAATTCAATAGTTGCTGGATTTGTGTTTGGATTGTAAGTTCCTATTTTTTCAAGGTATCTACCATCTCTTTTTGATCTTGCATCTGCTGCTACGATCCAGTAAAAAGGCTTTTGTTTTTTACCGTGTCTTTGTAATCTAATTTTTACTGACATAATCTGTTTGATTAATTTGAGGTACACGACCTCGATTATTTTAAGGGTGCAAAGATAATTTTATTTTTAAAATAAACTAATCCAATTAAAGCTTTTTTGCTGTTTTTCTTATTTCCACACAATTTTTTTAGAAATAGATACTACTTTTATATTAAAAAGTTATTTTTGTGATTCCTAAAATAAATAAAAATGAAAAGGATATTATCGTTTATTGCAATTGCAATTGTATTTTCCTCTTGTCAAGAAAATGTCAAATTTAACAATCCAGGGTTTCAAGGGTTGAAAGACGATGTTTTTTGGAGAGCCAATGATGCATTCGGGACAATTGACGCTAGCGGTAAGTTAAAAATCCAAGCTTACACTGAGTATGAAACACTAACTCTTAATACAAATAGCCCCCTTGTTGGAACCTATGTTTTAGGGACAACAAATCAAAATAATTCAGCAGTATACTCGTCAAATTTTAACGATATTTTATCAGAATATGCTACAATAGCAGTACCAGGGCCAACAGGAACGGTCTCTATAGTTAATGGTGGAAGCGGTTATAGTAGCGGAACTTCTATTGCCACAACTGGAGGTTCAGGAAGTGGACTGACAATAAATATTATTGGAAATGCATCTGGTGTTGTTAGTAGTGTTACTGTAGCTTCACGGGGAAGTGGTTACTTAGCTGGAGATATAGTGACCATATCAGGTGGAAATGTTAATTGTAGAGTTAAAATAAATAATGTTCAAAACAGTAATGGAGAAATTGTGATTACCGAATACGATAATGTGAACAAAACAGTTTCCGGTAAGTTTAAATTTAATGCTGCTAGAACAGGAGTTTTTGGAAACCCTATTTTAAATTTTCAATACGGTGAATTTTATAAAACACCTATTTTTCCTTAAAAACTCAAAATTGTTAATAGATAAAAGCCATTTTTCAAATAGTCTTTTATTTTTCAAAGCTAGATTTATCACTTTCCAAGTTTTTATTATTAATCCCAAAATAATAATAAAACCCAAATTAATAACTACTTACATTTATTTAAACTACATTTGCCAATAATTTTTTAAATAAATAATATGAATATTTTTGTTGGAAGTCTTCCGTTTACTATTGACGAAGCAGATTTAAGAGAGTCTTTTGAGGCTTATGGAACAGTTGACTCTGTTAAAATTATAACTGATAAATTTACTGGAAGAAGTAAAGGATTTGGTTTTGTTGAAATGTCTAATGATGAAGAAGCTCAGAAAGCTATCGATGAATTAAATGGCGCAACAGTTGAAGGGCGTACGATTGTAGTAAACAAATCGGAACCAAAACCCGAAGGAGAAAGAAGACCTTTTAACAACAACCGCTCTGGTGGTGGTGGTTACAATGGCGGCGGAAATTCTCGCGGCGGGGGTGATAGAGGAAGATACTAGTTTTACTCTTTAAATAAATAAATTAAACCATCTCCTTCGAGATGGTTTTTTTTGTTGATAACTAAAATTGATTTCTTACATGCTAAAATGTATTTTTGAAACATTACTTTTCACAAAATTTCATTCCAACTATGTATTTGATTTTTGATACTGAAACAACAGGATTGCCTAAAAATTTTGCCGCTCCAATTACAGATATTTCTAATTGGCCTCGTTGTGTTCAAATAGCATGGCAGCTTCATGATGAAATGGGTAATCTTATTGAGCATCAAGATTATTTGATTAACCCAAAGGACTTTAACATTCCTTTTGATGCCGAAAAAATTCACGGAATTTCAACAGAATTGGCCATTGCTAACGGCAAGCCATTGTCGGAAGTTTTAGATCGATTTAATGCCTCTATGCTTAAATCTAAATTTATTGTTGGGCAAAATGTTGGATTTGATGTAAATATTATGGGTTGTGAATTTCACCGAATGGGAATTGAAACAACTATGAATAGCATGCCTGTATTGGATACATGCACTGAAACTACTGCATCACTTTTAAAGTTGCCTGGTGGAAGAGGTGGTCGATTTAAATTACCTACCCTAACAGAATTATATACATTTCTTTTTGGAGTTCCTTTTTCTGATGCTCATAATGCCACAGCCGATGTTGAAGCAACTACACGTTGCTTTCTAGAATTAATTAATAGACAAGTTTTCACCAAAGAAGATTTAGAAGTATCGGCAGATTATTTTATAAGGTTTAAGGAAAATAATCCTGAGGGAATTAAGTTAATAGGATTAAAACATATCAACTTAAAGCAAGCCTCTGAGCAATTTAAAATTCAAAATAAACCTGATGATGTTGTTGACTCAGCTGTTTTTGATCATAATAATAGTGTCCAAACGCTAAAAGATACTGATTTTGTTCATTTGCACAATCACACCCAGTTTTCTGTATTACAGTCCACTATTAGTGTATCCGATTTAGTTAATACAGCTATTAAAAATAATATGCCTGCTATTGCCATTACTGATCATGCCAATTTGATGGGTGCCTTTCATTTCGTTCGTGATATATTGTATCACAACAAATTAGTGGAGGCAAGAAATGAAAAAGCTAAAGAAAATAAAGAAATTCCGCTTGAAAAAATAATGAAACCTATTGTTGGCTGCGAATTTTTTGTTTGCGATGATTTAACAGATAAATCTAGGAAAGACAATGGTTACCAAATAGTTTTTTTAGCAAAAACAAAAACGGGATATCACAACTTAGCCAAACTTTCATCAATTGCTTACACGGAGGGTTTTTATTATGTACCAAGAATAGATAGAAGAGCCATTCAAAAATTTAAAGATGGCCTAATTGTACTCTCTGGAAATTTGTATGGGGAAGTGCCAAGCAAAATTTTAAATGTAGGAGAGAATCAAGCTGAAGAAGCACTTGTTTGGTGGAAAAAGGAGTTTGGCGCAGATTTTTACTTAGAATTAATGCGTCATAATCAAGAAGATGAAAATAGAGTAAATGCGTCTTTAGTATCATTAGCCAGAAAGCATGAAGTAAAAATGGTTGCCACTAACAACGTTTTCTATACTAATAAAGAAGACTCAAATGCACATGATATTTTGCTTTGTGTTCGCGATGGAGAAAAACAAACTACACCCATAGGGCGAGGTAGAGGTTATCGCTATGGCTTAAATAATCAAGAATACTATTTTAAGTCAGGAGAAGAAATGAAAAAGCTTTTTTATGATTTACCTGAAGCAATAACCAACATTACAGAAATTGTAAATAAAATTGAAATCTATGATTTGTTTCGCGAAGTTTTACTCCCAAAATTTGAAATCCCTACAGAATATTTAGTTGCAGAAGACGAAACGGATAAAGGGAAACGCGGGGAAAACAAGTATTTAAATCATTTAACCTATGAAGGGGCAAAACGTAGGTATCCAGAAATTACAGATGACCCGAGCGATAGCGAACGGGCGAAGCAAATAAAAGAGCGAATTGATTTTGAATTGCTAACGATTGAAAATTCTGGATATCCAGGCTATTTTTTAATTGTTCAAGATTTAATAGCTGAAGCACGTAAAATGGAGGTGTCTGTTGGTCCTGGGCGAGGATCTGCTGCGGGTTCTGTAGTTGCTTATTGTTTAGGAATAACAAATATAGATCCGTTGATGTATAATTTGCTTTTTGAACGTTTTCTAAATCCCGATAGGGTTTCCCTTCCTGATATTGATATCGATTTTGATGACGAAGGAAGGAGTAAAGTTATGGATTATGTAATTAAAAAATACGGCTCAAAACAAGTGGCTCAAATTATTACATACGGAACCATGGCAACCAAATCAAGCATACGCGATACAGCAAGGGTTATGGATTTGCCACTATTTGAAGCAGATAGAGTTGCCAAATTAATTCCGGGGATAATGCCGTCAAAATGGAATTTGTCCCGTCTTTTATCCGAAGACGAAGCAACAATAAAAAAGGCCTTACGTCCTGATGAATTTGAAAGGGTGAAAGAATTGATTTCGCTTTCAAAAGAGGGGAATTTATGCGCGGACACCATTAATCAAGCAAAATTCTTAGAAGGGAATTTAAGGAATACAGGGATTCATGCTTGTGGGGTTATCATTACACCAAGTGATATAACCAATTTTGTTCCTGTGGCAACAGCTAAAGATTCAGATTTATATGTCACCCAATTTGATAACTCAGTTGTTGAAAGTGCCGGATTATTGAAAATGGACTTTTTGGGTTTAAAAACACTAACATTAATTAAAGATACGGTTAAACTTGTTAAATACAGAACAGGAAAAGACCTCTATCCAGATAAATTCCCTATAAATGACCTAAAGACTTTTGAACTTTTTCAGCGTGGCGAAACGGTTGGTATTTTTCAGTATGAAAGTCCCGGAATGCAAAAATATTTAAAAGAATTAAAACCTACAGTTTTTGGTGATTTGATCGCTATGAACGCGCTCTATCGTCCGGGGCCAATTGCCTATATTCCTAGTTTTATTAAACGAAAAAACGGAGAAGAAGAAATCACCTATGATATTGAAGCTTGCGAAGATTTGCTGAAAGAAACCTACGGAATTACAGTTTATCAGGAGCAGGTGATGCTATTATCACAAAAATTGGCTGATTTTTCAAAAGGAGATGCCGATGTTTTGCGAAAAGCCATGGGAAAAAAACAGAAAGATGTTTTGGATAAGATGAAACCAAAATTTATTTCGCAGGCTGAAATCAAAGGCCACTCTGCTGACAAATTAGAAAAAATATGGAAAGATTGGGAAGCCTTTGCGGAATATGCGTTTAATAAATCGCATTCTACTTGTTACGCTTGGATTGCCTATCAAACCGCTTATTTGAAAGCGAATTATCCAGCAGAATATATGGCAGCTGTTCTTTCTAATAATATGAATGATATCAAACAAGTTTCATTTTTCATGGAAGAATGTAAACGTATGGGGTTGGAAGTTTTAGGTCCAGATGTTAATGAATCGTTTTATAAATTTACAGTTAATGACAATTATGCTGTACGGTTTGGTATGGGTGCAGTAAAAGGAGTAGGGGCTAATGCTGTAGACACAATTGTTCAAAGCCGAAAGCAAGAACCCTATAAATCTATATTTGATTTAGCAAAAAAAATAGATTTACGCGCAGCCAATAAAAAAGCAATTGAAAGTTTGGCCTTAGCCGGAGGATTTGATTGTTTTCAAAATTCGCATCGAGCACAATATTTTCATATAGAAGGTGAAGGCATCACATTTTTAGAAAAAGCAATTCGTTATGGTTCTAAGTTTCAGGAAAACGAGAATTCCTCCCAAGTGAGTTTGTTTGGGGAAGCCAGTGAAGTGCATATAGCCGAACCGGTTGTTCCACCCTGTGAAGAATGGAGTACCATGGAAAAACTGGCGAAAGAAAAGGAGGTAGTTGGAATTTATATTTCGGGTCATCCATTGGATGATTACCGTTTTGAAATGAAATATTTCTGTAATAGTAAATTGGAAAATTTAAGAAACCTAACTAGATGTGTTGGCAGAACATTATCCTTTGCCGGTATCGTTTCAAATGTTCAATATAAAATTTCCAAAGCAGGGAAAGACTGGGCTATATTTACCTTAGAAGGGTATGATGAGAGTTATAACTTTAGAATTTTTAACGAAGAATATTTAAAGTTCCGTCATTTTTTGGTCAACAACCAATTTGTTTATTTTAAAGTAATGATAAAGGATGGATGGATAAATCGCGAAACCGGGAAAAAATCAGAACCACAAATTATGTTTCAGGAGGCTAAGTTATTGGCGGATGTATTACCACTTTTTGCTAAAAAATTATCCATTCAAATCGACATTAATGAGTTGCATAAAAATACTATAGAACAACTAAGTGGTGTCTTTCATTCAAATAAAGGAGACAGCTCTGTTACTTTCGAAATCATTGAATTTGACAAAACAAAAGTAATCCCCGAACTAATTGCAATTGATGACGAAAATTTTGATTCACAAAACTCGGAAGAAATTGATATTGAAATTCCAGTTATAGAGGAAGAAGTTCAGCTTGTAACTAAAGTCTCATTGCCAAGTAGGAAGTTAAAAATTAATATTTCAAAACAGCTTTTGATAGAGCTAGAGCAAATGAAAATAAAATTCAGCTTGAACTAGGCATCAATTATGACAATTATTTTACAGTCAAAACCGATTTTTAGGCAATTAACTGAAATAAAATTTCTAATTTTGAATCCGAATAAATAAATAATCATAAAATAAAAAAATATGGCTTTAGCAATAACTGATGCTACTTTTGATGAAGTAGTATTGAAATCGAATAAACCAGTAGTTGTAGATTTTTGGGCAGCTTGGTGCGGCCCCTGTAGAATGGTTGGTCCTGTAATAGACGAAATAGCAACAGAATATGAAGGTAAAGCAACCGTAGGTAAGGTTGACGTAGACGCTAACCAAGAATTCGCTGCAAAATATGGTGTTCGAAATATTCCAACAGTTTTAGTATTTCATAACGGAGAAGTTGTTGGTCGTCAGGTTGGTGTTGCACCAAAAAAAACATACACTGATGCGATTGATGCACTATTGTAATTACTAGTTCCCAAATAAGTAACGTAATACAAAACCAGATATCATTGAAGATGTCCCCAAAAGTTAGACGCTCTTTGGGGCCTTTTTATTTTTCTTTTTTTGAAGTCGTTCTATTATTAATGGGGGAGGTACAGATTGTAAAATATCTTTTAATCAATCAATCTTTTCAATATCTTTGAGACATGAACATTGAAGAGAATAAAGAAATAATTTCAGGATTTAAGCATCTTGAACTTTTAGCGAATCAAGTTGTAGAAGGGTTCATTTCAGGTATGCACAAGAGCCCATTTCATGGATTTTCTGCAGAATTTGCTGAGCATAAAGTATATAATTCTGGAGAAAGCACTAAACATATTGATTGGAAATTATTTGCCAAAACGGATAGATTATATACGAAAAGATTTGAAGAAGAGACCAATCTTCGGTGTCATTTGATTGTAGACAATTCGTCCTCTATGCACTATCCCAAATTAACAAATGGCGATCCCTTTTACACTAATAAAATAGGATTTTCTGTTTTAGCTTCTGCTGTATTAATGAATTTATTAAAAAAGCAACGAGATGCTGTTGGGTTAAGTGTTTATTCTAACACATTAGAATTTTATGCTTCCGAGAAGGGGAGTGAACGTCATCACCGAATGATTTTAAACAAACTAGAGGAAATATTAATAAAACCTGTATTACCTAAGAATACTGACACAGCTACTTTTTTACATCAAATTGCAGAAAAGATTCACAGACGGTCAATGATTATTTTGTTTACAGATATGTTTCAATTAGGAAATAACGAGGCGCTTTTTAATGCATTGCAGCATTTAAAACACAACAAACATAAAGTTGTTGTTTTTCATGTAATTGATAGAAAGACGGAAGTTAATTTTAACTTCGACAATGCACCTCGAAAATTTATTGACATGGAGACGGGAGCAGAAATCAATATTTTTGCCGATACCGTGAAATCATTATATGAAGATAAGGTTAATCATTATTTTGATTCCATTGCTATGACATGTGCTCAAAACAAAATTAAGTACGTTCCTGTTGCCGTTGAAGACAGCTTCGAAAAAATACTAACTACTTACTTAGTTGAAAAACAAATGTTTGGATAGCGTTGTGTTTTGGCCTTTTATTTTTCATAAAAATTGTTGCAGATAACAAAAACGATTGTATATTTGCAACCGCAATCTCAGGAATGTTTAATGATACTTAATGTATTTTTAGTCTTTGCGAGTTAGCGATGGTTTGGTAGTTCAGTTGGTTAGAATACATGCCTGTCACGCATGGGGTCGCGGGTTCGAGTCCCGTCCAGACCGCGAAATTGGGAAAAGGTTTTCAGAAATGAAAACCTTTTTTGCCCAAAATATTATCTTTCGAGATTGTATTTAGGCTTCCAGAAAAGCAAATGAAATGCACTCACAAAATTAGGTGAGTCATTCAAAATTAGTTGTGTTGTTTTGCTACGACTTTGTAACTCGTAGCGTGGTTTAGTAGTTAGACCGATGAAAAGCTTTCCATTTATTCTGAATTTATTTCAGAATCTAGGGATGGCTTTTTTGATTTTAGGAGCCTAAATATCAAATTTATAACCAAAAATTTATACATTGCGTAGATTAAAAAAAAATAACTAAAATATAAGGAATGAAAAAATTTATACTTTTTGCTGTTGTTTACTTTTTTACAGCAAGTTTGTTTGCCCAACTTATTGGTCAGCCTACACAATTAAATACGGTATGTGACGATAATAATGACGGTTTTGCCACTTTTTCTTTAAGCAATATTTCAATAGAAATTCTTGGAAATTTAAATCCTTCTGACTACACAATAACCCATCATATTGGACAGTCCGATGCGCAACTTGGGACTAATCCGTTACCTTTAATGTATAGTAATGCAACACCAAATGCCCAAACTGTTTTCGCTC
>CAMDSN010000053.1 GCA_945907225.1 Flavobacterium psychrophilum
ACAAAAATTGCTGTTTTTGACGGTGATTATACATCTAGTTCAAATTTATCGGCTTGTGGAGTAATAGTAAATGCAGGGAAAACAGTCACGTTTACTAATTTAAATGTACTCACTGTTAAAAATGAAGTAACCGTTAATGGTAGCTTAACATTTGAAAACAATACGAGCTTGGTTCAAATAAATAATGTTACGAACTCGGGTAATATAACCTATAAGCGAACTGCTTCAGGAATTAATGGTTATGATTTTGTGTATTGGTCATCGCCAGTTTTAGGACAAAACATAGAAACACTTTATACAAGTCCCATCTCAGGCCCTAAATATGCTTGGAATCCAATTGCAACTAATTTGAATAGCCCTACAAGTTCAGGAAACTGGGAAGTAACGGCTGCATCAATGACAAATGCAAAAGGATTTATTGTTAGAGGTTCTAGTACCTATGGTATGCCAGCTACTGCTATAACAAGTAATTTTATAGGCGTTCCAAATAATGGAAATATTTCGATTGCAGTTAATAAAGGGACTAATACCAGTGCCGATTATACTGGCTTAAATGGAACAATTGTTACAAATCTTGATGACAATTGGAATTTAATAGGAAACCCTTATCCGTCTTCTATAAGTTGCAAGGACTTTTTAAATGCGAATAGCTCAGTATTAACAGGCGCTTTATATGTTTGGACTCACGGAAGTGCACCAGTGCTTACTAATGTGAATTCTTTTTACAATAGTTTTAATTATAATTACAGCGCAAATGATTACAACGAGATAAATCTAACTGGAAACTTGTCTGGCGTGGGAACTGATTATTATTTAGGCGCTGGTCAAGGCTTTTTTGTTACTATGAGAAACGATGCTTCTAGCAATACTGTCAATTTTACAAATGCACTAAGAAACTCAAATTATGGAAATTCAACAGGAACCAATTTTTTCAGAGTCAATAACGCATCAAATAATGAAGTAACAAACGAAACAAATAGAATTTGGATTGATTTAATTAAAGATGAACTGTCTACTACAAGAACCATGGTAGGTTATGTAGCGGGTGCAACGAATGAACTAGATAATTTATACGATGCACGAGTAAAAAGAGAAAATTCATTAAAACTATTTTCGTTGCTAAGTACAGAAAAATTAAGTATTCAAGGAAAAAGTTTGCCGTTTGATAAAGAAGATGAAATTCCTTTAGGAATAGATATCATAACTCCTGGAGACTATAAAATAGCAATTGCTATGGTAGACGGATTATTTGAGGATCCGTTACAAAATATCTATCTTGAAGACTCACAGTTGGGCATTGTACTCAATTTAAGAACAGCCCCTTACACATTTACTAGTGAAGCAGGTAACTTTAACAATAGATTTAAAATTCTTTTTAGTAATTCCACTCTAAGCAATCCGAATTTTGAAAACGACATTAATTCTGTTATTGTTTTAAATAATGCGAACGAATTTACAATTAAGTCAAGTTTAAAAAACTTAGATCAAATCACCATTTATGATTTACTTGGGAGACAGTTATATTTTGAAGGTGGAATAAACAAAAACAACATCTCACTTTCTAATATTACTTTAAACAATCAAACTCTGATAGTGAAAATAAAACTTGAAAATGGAATTATTGTCACAAAAAAGATAGCACAATAAGTCTTCTACACTTCTCTCTCTTTATAAAGTTACACTATAAAAGTAGCGATCTTTTTTATTTGAATTGTATTCGTTAAATATTTTACATCCGTTACAAACATTACTTATAAAGTAATTAAATTTGTACTATGAACGACAAAACAGATGAAAATAAATTAATAGAAGGTGAAGATTATTATTTCACCCCCGAGGGTTACAAGTGCTTTACCGAAAAACACCATCTCAAAAGAGGATTCTGTTGCAAAAGCGGTTGTCGACATTGTCCCTATGGATATGACAAAAAAACAGGAACGATTAAGAAGTAGCTTAGTGCCTGATTAGCTGAGATAGGAAAACTCAGAAACTTAGCGACTCAGAAACTTAGCGACTCAAAATAAAACTCAGAAACTCAGAAACACAAAAAATGACATTTCAAGAACAAATACAACAAGGTATTCCACCCGTTTTGCCTAATATAAAACCTTACGATTTCAAAATAAATCATGCCCCTAAACGAAAAGCTATTTTGTCTGCCGACGAAAAAAAATTGGCTTTAAAAAATGCACTACGCTATTTTGACTCAAAACATCACGCTGAACTTTTGCCCGAGTTTAAAAGTGAATTAGAAACATTCGGAAGAATTTATATGTACCGGTTCCGACCAGACTATGAAATGTATGCACGACCTATTTCAGAATATCCTGGAAAATGCGAACAAGCCAAAGCTATAATGCTTATGATTCAAAACAATTTGGATTATGCTGTGGCGCAACATCCACACGAGCTTATTACATATGGAGGAAATGGAGCCGTTTTTCAAAACTGGGCACAATATCTACTCACAATGAAATATTTGGCAGAGATGACAGAAGAACAAACCCTAAGCATGTATTCTGGACATCCTATGGGATTATTTCCCTCGCACAAAGAAGCGCCTAGAGTTGTCGTGACAAATGGAATGGTTATTCCAAATTATTCGCAACCCGATGACTGGGAAAAAATGAATGCGCTGGGTGTTTCTCAATATGGTCAAATGACAGCTGGAAGCTATATGTATATTGGCCCTCAGGGTATTGTTCACGGAACTACTATTACCGTTTTAAATGGGTTTAGAAAAATAAAAAAATCTCCTACCGGGGGATTATTTGTCACTTCCGGTTTAGGCGGAATGAGCGGGGCTCAACCTAAAGCTGGAAATATTGCTGGATGTATTACGGTTTGTGCAGAAGTAAATCCAAAAATAACTCACATTCGACACGCACAAGGTTGGATTGACGAAGTAATTGACAAAATAGATGATTTGGCGCCAAGAGTTAAAAAAGCCATAGAAAATAAGGAAGTGGTTTCTATTGCCTATCTCGGGAATGTAGTTGATGTATGGGAACGATTTGATCAAGAGTCTCTTATGATTGATTTGGGTTCCGATCAAACTTCATTACATAATCCGTGGGCTGGAGGTTACTATCCAATGGGATATACATTTGAGGAGTCAAATGAATTAATGGCAAACTACCCAGATAAATTTAAAGAGGAAGTCCAAAAAACATTGCGTCGACACGCTGCTGCAATTAATAGACATACTGAAAAAGGGACTTACTTCTTTGATTATGGAAATGCTTTTTTATTAGAAGCCTCGCGCGCGGGCGCAGATGTTTTTTCTGAAAATCATATCGATTTTAAATACAATAGCTATGTGCAAGACATAATGGGGCCTATGTGTTTTGATTATGGATTTGGTCCATTTCGTTGGGTTTGTGCTAGTGGAAAGCTAGAAGATTTAGCTAAAACTGACATCATTGCTTGTGAGGTATTAGAAGAAATGATGAAAAATTCACCATTAGAAATTAGACAACAAATGGCTGATAATATTCAATGGATCAAAGGCGCCAAAAAAAATAATTTGGTTGTAGGATCACAGGCACGCATACTGTATGCAGATGCCGAAGGTAGAATTAAAATTGCAGAAGCCTTTAACCAAGCCATTGCCCGTGGTGAGATTGGAACTATAATTCTTGGGCGAGACCATCATGATGTGTCGGGCACCGACTCCCCATATAGAGAAACTTCAAATATTTATGACGGCTCACGATTTACCTCGGATATGGCAATACAAAATGTAATTGGCGACAGTTTCAGAGGAGCAACATGGGTTTCCATTCACAATGGCGGCGGTGTAGGCTGGGGTGAAGTAATAAACGGTGGATTCGGGATGGTATTGGACGGGTCTAAAGATGCTTCCAGACGTCTTGAATCTATGTTGTTTTGGGATGTGAATAATGGAATTTCACGAAGAAGTTGGGCCCGTAATGAAGGGGCTATTTTTGCTATAAAAAGAGCTATGAAATCACAACCTTTATTGAATATTACGATACCAAATCAAGTAGATGAGGCCTTATTTTAATTTATTATTAAAAAATGGG
The DNA here is from genome assembly GCA_945907225.1 of Flavobacterium psychrophilum. GTDB lineage: Bacteria > Bacteroidota > Bacteroidia > Flavobacteriales > Flavobacteriaceae > Flavobacterium > Flavobacterium psychrophilum_Q. The sequence goes on from CAMDSN010000053.1 coordinate 4,047, forward strand.
AGCTCTTTATTGTGATTTAAAATTATTTTAAAATAACTTTAAAAAAAATAAAACCATGAAAATACTAAAACTTGTTTTAATTAGTTTATTATTTGCTATAACTTCATGTAGTTCTGTTGTTGTGAATGCGGATTATGACAAAAATGTGGATTATTCAAAATACAAATCTTTTGCTTTCTATAAAGATGGGATTGACAAAGTTGAACTTTCTGATTTGGATAAAAAAAGAATTCTAAAATTTATCGATATGGAACTCACTAAAAAAGGTTTGGTTAAAAGTGAAACTCCCGATTTACTGATAAATTTTTTCACCAAGGAAACAGAAAATGTTAATGTCAATCAATTTAACATGGGCTGGGGTTATGGCTGGGGCTGGGGGCCTATGATGTGGGGCGGTAATATGGGGATTTCTAATTACACTCAAGGGGTTTTGTTTATTGATATTATTGATGCACAAAACAAAGCGTTGATTTGGCAAGGAGAAGGAAAAGGATCACTTACAAAGGACACGGATAAAAAAGACGAAATATTCAATGAATTTGTTACTAAAATACTAATCCAATTCCCTCCTGAAAAAAAATAAGAATGTAAATTCGTGATCGTAGATTGAATTTAAATCCTAATAGTCCAACAACTCCCGAATTTTAACTCTGACTTTTTCAGCTGAAGGAATCATAGTTTGTTCTAAAATACTATTCAACGGAATAGCAGGCATATTCTCAGAACCAATTACCATTACTGGCGCATCTAGATACTTAAAACATTTCTCTTGAATAAGACCAGATAAACTTCGAGCAAAAGAATTATTTATTGACTCTTCAGTAACTACTAAACATTTTTTAGTTTTTTTAACCGATTTAAAAATGGATTCTTCATCTAATGGATAAAGCGATCTTAAATCAATAATTTCTACTTGATTTATCATGTCAGCAGATGCGTTTAAAGCCCAGTGTACTCCCATTCCATAGGTTATAATTGTAATAGTTTCGTGAGTTTCTTGCTCCCAGATTTCTTGAACAATATTCGCTTTTCCTAAAGGCAACATATAATCTTCACTTGGTTCATTAACACGAGCGGTTTCTGTTCCTTTCACTTTACTCCAATACAATCCTTTATGTTCTAAAATAACAACTGGATTTGGATCATAATAAGCAGCTTTTAGCAGTCCTTTTAAATCTGCCCCATTACTTGGATAAACAATTTTAATTCCACGAATATTCGTCAAAATACTCTCAACAGAAGAGGAGTGATAGGGTCCGCCGCTCCCATAGGCACCTATAGGCACACGCAATATCATGCTCACAGGCCATTTCCCGTTTGATAAGTAACATGATCTACTTACCTCAGTAAATAATTGGTTTAAACCTGGCCAAATATAATCGGCAAATTGCACCTCAACAATTGGCTTTAAACCCACAGCCGACATTCCAACTGTGGAACCCACAATAAAAGCTTCTTGAATTGGAGTATTGAAAACACGCTCGTCTCCAAATTTTTGAGCTAGAGTAGCGGCTTCTCTAAAAACTCCACCCAAACGTCTTCCAACATCTTGACCGTATAATAAACACTCTTTATGCTTTTTCATTAACTCCTCAACGGCAAACAAAGCACAATCTACCATAACTACCTTTTCCGCGCGTTCTGGATTTCTATTGCCAACTTCTTGGGTTATTGGCGTAGGGACAAAATCGTGTGTAAATAAATCTTCTGGATTTGGATCATCGGCAAGTTGTGCCTTTTCAAAATCGGATTGCACTTTTGAAATAGCCTTTTCTTCGATGACTTGCAAATCCTTTAATGTAAATCCGGCTTCCAACAACTGTTTCTTTAATACGGGAAATGGATCACGAGAATGCGCTTCCTCTAAATCATCTCTATACCATTCCATTCGAACGCCTGAAGTATGGTGATTTAATAAGGGTACTTTGGCGTGAATTAAAAAAGGGCGACGTTCTTCTCTAATCGTTTTAATCACTTTTTGGATCGCTAGATAACTTTCTGTAAAGTTTGCTCCATCAATAGAAATAGCTTCAATTCCATGAAATCCTTTTACGTATTCAAAAGCATTTTGAGCTCTAGTTTCGGCGGCATTTGCTGAAATATCCCATCCATTATCTTGAACCAAATATAAAATTGGGAGTTGTTTTAATGCGGCCATTTGAAACGCCTCAGCTACTTCACCCTCGGTTACCGAGGCATCGCCAAGTGAACAAACAACAATTCCCTTAGTGCCAAAAGGCATGTCTTCAAAAGGGAGTTCCTCGCCTTTGGGAGATACTTTAATAATACTTTCCTTATACCATAAGCCCATCGCTGCTCCTGTTGCTGGAATGGCTTGCATACCTGTTGCTGAAGATTGGTGTGGAATTTTCGGTTTGTCTGCGTCTTTTAAACTTGGATGACAATAATAAGATCTCCCTCCCGAAAAGGGGTCATCTTTCTTTGCCATTAATTGCAACATTAATTCAAATGGCTGCATACCAATTCCAAGCAACATAGCATCGTCTCTATAATAAGGAAAAGCAATATCTTGAGGTAATAAATGCATAGCCAGAGCAATTTGAACTGCTTCGTGTCCTCTAGAAGTAGCGTGTACATATTTAGAAACTATCTTAAAGTTATCCTCATATAATTTTGTCATGGCTTTAGCAGTAGCCATGGTTGAAAATGCAGATTCTAGAATTGAATTATTCAATGTATTCATTTTTAAAAAAATCTAACTATTCTTTCTTAAAATATTTTTATCTTGGTCACTAACGGTTGGTCTTCTAAAACTGAATTTTATTCGGCCGAAACTAACCAACCAAATTTATCTTCTATCTCTTGGGTTTTTATTTTGGTCAATGTATTATTTACCATTACGGATACTGGATTGTCACTTGGCAATAAAATAGACAAATCGCTATTCCCAATTTCTTCTATCATGGCAATACCAACAGCAGTTCCTGCTCCAAAAGCTTCCTCCAGCTCACCATTATTATGTGCTTCTATAATTTCTGAAATAGTTACAGGTCTTTCGTTAACTTCAAATCCTAAATCGCGCAAAACTTCAATCACACTCATTCGAGTAATTCCGGCCAAAATACAACCACTCAAATCAGGAGTGATGAACTTGCCTCCAATTTTGAAAAAAATATTCATGGTTCCTACTTCCTGAATTTGTTCGAAATTTTGAGCATCCAACCACAAAACTTGGTCATATCCTTTTGCCTTAGCATATTCTGTTGGACGAATTGCAGCAGCATAGTTCCCTGCAGCTTTTGCCTCACCTGTTCCACCATTAACGGCTCGAACATATTTTTTTTCGGCATATAATTTTATTTTTCTACTAAAATAGGGCCCTGTAGGGGAAGCCATAATTACAAATTTAAAACTCGTAGCAGCTCGCATACCGATAAAAGGTTCGTCAGCATACATAAACGGTCGCAAATACAAAGCGCTTCCTTCTTGAGTTGGAATCCACTCTTTCTCTAGAGCGGTAAATTGTTTTAGAGCAGCCAAAAATAAATCCTCAGGAAATTTGGGCATTCCCATTCGGTCTGCACTAAAATTTAAACGTTTTGCATTTTCTTCGGGTCGAAATAAAAGAGGGATTCCATTTTTACCCCGTGTGGCTTTCATTCCCTCAAAAATTGCTTGACCATAATGAAGTGCCATAGCGGCTGGATGTGTCGGAATTAATGCTAGTGGCTCTATACGGGGATTTATCCACTCTCCATTATAGTAATCACAAACAAACATATGATCGGTAAATTGAGTACCCATCAAAATATTGTCATTCAAATTAATTTGTGTGACACGAGAGATTGGTACTTTATTTAATTTAATTAATTCTGATTTTACTTCTTCCATAATTATTATGATTGTTTCATTAAAACTTCTTCAATTGAAAAAGTAAATAAGCTGTTATATTTTTAAATTAGTATCAAAATTTTCTAAATTTTCTGCCACATTACGAAGAAATGAACCTCCTAAAAAGCCGTCAACTACGCGATGGTCAAAAGACAGAGAAAGAAACATCATACTCCGAATGGCTATTTCGTCACCTTTAGGCGATGTGATGACTTCGGGACGCTTTTTAATAGTTCCAAAAGCTAAAATGGCAACTTCAGGTTGATTAATGATTGGAGTACCCATCAGACTTCCAAAGGTTCCAACGTTAGAAATAGTAAATGTACTTCCTTGAACTTGATCTGGTTTTAATTTATTATTTCGGGAAGCTTCCGCTAAAGCATTTACATCTTTAGCTAATGCAACTAAATCTTTTTCATTAGCATTTTTCACCACAGGAACAATTAAATTCCCAGAAGGTAAAGCGGTGGCCATTCCTATATTGATATCTTTATGAACAATGATATTATCTCCGTCTACAGACACATTTATCATTGGAAAATTGATAATCGCTTTGGCTACTGACTGAACAAATACTGGTGTAAAGGTAAATTTCTCATTATTTTTTTTCAGAAACTCATCTTTATTTTTATTACGCCAATCCACTAAATTCGTCACATCAACTTCGATATATGAAGTCACATGAGGGGAAGTTTGCTTCGAATACACCATATGATCAGCAATCATTTTCCGCATTCTATCCATCTCCACTATATGATCTTTGCCTTCGATGTAGTTAATTGTGGGTTTTGGATAGGATGAAGACTTCAAACTTTCTACTTCAAACTTTCTACTAGGCAATGGATATTTTCTATTCTTCAAATATTGAAACACATCACTTTTTTGCAAGCGACCATCGACTCCAGAACCTGGAATGGATTGTAACTCTTCAATTGAAAGATTTTCTTTTTGTGCAATTGAGATTATTAATGGACTTAAAAAATTGTCGGTTGTTGGTTGTTGGTTGTTGGTTGTCGGTTGTCGGTTGTCGGTTGTTGGTTGTTGGTTGTCGGTTGTTGGTTGTCGGTTTTGTAAAGTAGATGAAGCCTCAACATTTGTTTGTTCTTTTTTACTTCCCAGTTCTATCTTCTCGCTTCCCAACTCTGAATTAATTAAAGCCAAAACAGCTCCAACCTCAACTATAGCATCTTTTTGAAAACGAATTTCCGTAATCACACCTGAAACTGGTGACGGGACATCATTGTCCACTTTGTCAGTAGC
>CAMDSN010000054.1 GCA_945907225.1 Flavobacterium psychrophilum
ATTCCTACATTGTATTTTTTTATTGCTTCAGCAGAATCTATTGTAACTTGATCTTTTGTAGCATCTCTATGTTCTATTCCTAGATCAAAATATTTAATATCTAATTCCAAATAAGGTAGAATTAATTGCTGTTTAATAAAACTCCATATAATTCTAGTCATTTCATCACCATCCAACTCTACGATTGGATTGGCTACTTTAATTTTTGCCATTTTAAATCTTTTGAGGTTTGTAAATTTTGTGACCGCAAATATAAATAATATTCGTCCTAATCAATTAACAGAAGTCATTTATACCTATAAATTATGAAATAATCATTTTCAATTATCAAAACTAATAAATATGTAAATAAAAATGCGAAAAGGAGAGAATAAAAAAAAATCTCGAATGAATCGAGATTTTTTTTATTGTGAGATTAATTAAGTATTTATCTTCTTTTTTCTTTGATTTTAGCTTTTTTACCCGTAAGTTCTCTGAAGTAGTAGATACGTGCTCTTCTGACTTTACCTTTTTGGTTAACTTCAACTTTTTGTAGCGCAGGCATATTCACTGGAAATATACGCTCAACACCTACAGCTCCAGACATTTTTCGGATTGTAAATGTTTCTGTAATTCCTGCTCCTTTTCTTTGAATTACAACTCCTTTAAAAAACTGAGTTCTTGTTTTTTCACCCTCTTTAATTTCGTAATAAACAGTAATAGTGTCACCTGCTCCGAATGAAGGAAAATCTTTTTTTGTTGATAATTCGTTATTAACGAAATCTACTAAATTTGCCATTTTAATTAATTATTATGGTTTTGAATCTGAGCAACATTCACGGTTTTCGCCAGAGGTTAGTCAAAGAGGGTGCAAATATAGCAAAGAATTAATAATTGACAATGGATAATGAATAATTTTTTAGTTCTCAGTCTCAGTTTGTAGAATATTTAACTGTGACTGCGACTGTAAACTGTGACTAATCTTCTAGTAAATCCGGACGCCTATTCTTGGTATGCTCATACGCCATGTCTTCCCTCCATTTGTCAATGTTTGCAAAATGACCACTTGTTAGTACATCTGGGACTTTCCAACCATTATAATCGGCTGGTCGAGTGAAGATAGGTCCAGAAAGCAATCCGTCCTGAAAACTATCAGTCAATGCTGAGGTTTCGTCTGATAAAACACCAGGGATTAATCTTATAATCGCATCGCAAAACACAATAGCTCCTATTTCGCCTCCCGAAAGCACATAGTCACCAATGGATATTTCTTTGGTAATAAAATGGTCGCGAACGCGTTGGTCAACTCCTTTATAATGCCCGCAGAGAATTATGATGTTTTCATACAAAGATGCTGAATTTGCCATTTTTTGATTTAGGGTCTCTCCATCTGGTGACATATAAATTATTTCGTCATATTTTCTTTGACTTTTTAAATGCGAAATGCAGGCATCAATGGGTTGAATCATCATAACCATTCCTGCCCCACCACCAAATTGGTAATCATCAACAGACTTTTGTTTGTTGGTTGTATAATCTCTTAAATTATGAAAATGCACTTCCACCAATTCTTTTTCAATGGCACGTTTCATGATCGAACCCTCAAATGGACTTCGAAGTAAATCGGGTAATATGGTAATGATGTCTATTCGCATTTGGCAAAGATAATAAGTTTATGTCTTTTCTAATTTTCACATTCTGTTTTTTAATTGTAATTTCGCCCCATTATTTTAAAAAATTTAAGTGATGGAAAATGGAATATACGCTAAATTCAACACGACAAAAGGTTCGATTTTAGTAAAATTAACACATGAATTAACCCCAGGCACTGTTGGGAACTTTGTTGGCTTAGCCGAAGGACAATTAGAGAATTCAGCTCGCCCAATGGGCAAACCTTATTATGACGGATTAAAATTTCACAGGGTAATTCCTGATTTTATGATTCAAGGTGGATGCCCACAAGGTGTTGGAACAGGTGGCCCTGGTTATAATTTTGAAGATGAATTTCACCCAACTTTAAAGCATGATAAACCAGGTGTTTTGTCTATGGCAAATTCTGGGCCTGGTACGAATGGGTCTCAATTCTTTATTACGCATGTTCCTACCAATTGGTTAGATGGGAAGCATACGGTTTTTGGTAATGTTGTTGAAGGACAAGATGTGGTAGACAATATTACTCAAGGGGATTTAATTGATTCATTGGAAATTGTTCGCCTAGGTGATGAAGCTATGACTTGGAACGCTGTAGAGGCTTTTCGTGTTTTTGAAGGTTCTCGTTTAAAAAGAATAGAAGACGCAAAAAAACAGGCAGAAGCAACTATGGAAAAATTAGCGGCTGGTTTTGAAAAGACTACTAGTGGTTTGCGATATAAATTCATTCAAAGAGGTGATGGGAAAAGGGCAGAGATTGGTAAGACTGTTTCTGTTCACTATACAGGTCAATTGGAAGATGGTAAGACTTTTGATTCGTCTTATCCTAGAAAAAAGCCAATTGAATTTCCATTGGGTAAAGGCAACGTCATTGAAGGATGGGACGAAGGAATAGCCCTGCTTCAAGTTGGTGATAAAGCTCGTTTTGTAATTCCATCTTATTTGGGTTATGGAGAAAATGGAGCTGGTGGTGCAATTCCGCCAAACGCAACTTTAATTTTTGATGTTGAATTAATTGACGTAAAGTAAAAAATATGAAAATCAAGATTCTTATATTTCTAGTTTTAACGTTTATTATAATTTCATGTAGTCCTAAAACAATACCTATGATTGCTACACCAAAAGTTGCTGATGTAAAAGTAACTAAAGCAATGACAAGCGAATTAGCTGAAGGGATGTATTTATATGAAAATAATTGTGCTAAGTGTCATAAATTATATGATGCTACCGAATTTTCGTCTGAGGAATGGAAACCAATTGTTCAACGAATGCAAAAGAAAGCTAATTTAGACGCTATTCAAGGGTTAAAAATTTATAATTATTTAACTATGAACTAGCAGTAAGTTTCTTTTCCGCTTATTTTTTTCGAGTTTAAAATTTAAGTAAAAAGTCCAAAAGTTGTAAACTTTTGGACTTTTTTTGTCATTAGGATTGATTTTAAATATCATCGAAATCTATATCTGTGAAACTTTTTTCAACAGTAGGTTTTTCATCTGTTTCACTCATGTTGTTGGATGAATCGTCAGCGTCTTGGTGACTATCTCTTTTATAGTCCTTTTGATGTCTTTCAGATATGACTTCTTCCCCTTTATTGTTTAAAACATAAGCAGTCATATCTTGTAATATTTCAGTGAAGGCAGCAAAATCCTCTTTATACAAATATATTTTATGCTTTTTGAAATGGAATGATCCATCTTCTTCCGTAAATTTTTTACTTTCTGTAATTGTGATGTAATAATCGTCTGCTTTGGTAGCTCTTACATCAAAAAAATAGGTTCTTCGTCCGGCTCTTAAAACTTTAGAAAAAATTTCATCTTTTTCTAACATATCATTTTCTCTCATCTTTTTGGTGTTTTAATTTAGTGTTTCAAATCAGTTCAAAAATGGGAATTTTTTTAATAACACACAACAATTAATTTAAATCTTTTTCCGAAAGCTGTTTTAAGTATAAATCAGCGTAATATCCTCCGATGTTTATTAATTGAGTATGAGTGCCTTCTTCAATTATTTGTCCTTGATCTAACACTATAATGTAGTTTGCGTTTTTTATTGAAGAAACTCTATGGCTTACTATTATAGTAGTTTTGTCTTTGGTAATTCGAGATAAATTATTTAAAATTTGTTCTTCAGTTTCTGTGTCAACAGCTGATAGACAATCATCAAGCAAGAGAATTTCAGGGCTTTTCAGTAGTGCTCTCGCTATTGAAATCCGCTGTTTTTGACCCCCAGATAAGGTAATTCCCCTTTCGCCTAAAATAGTCTCATATTGATTTTTAAAAGCAATAATATTATCATGAACCATTGCCTCTTTGGCCACGTCAACAATTGCTTCATCAGTGGCAAGTTCATTCCCAAATTTGATGTTGTTTTTTATAGAATCAGAGAAAAGGAATGCATCTTGGGGCACGAATCCAACGCAGTTTCTTAAGTCAGACAAATTTAAATTGGCAATGCAATCACCATCTATTTTTATTGTTCCTTTGTCAATATCATAGAGACGTGTGATTAAATTTAATACGGTTGATTTTCCGGATCCTGTACTTCCCAAAATTGCTAATGTTTCTCCTTTCTTGACTTTGAAAGTCAGGTTATTTATGGCTTTTATTTGCGTTTCCTCATAGGTAAACGTTACTCCTTCAAACTCGATTTCACCTTGGATATTTGATTTTTCACTTCTTTTATTCTTAATTGCAGGTTCAATTTTTAGAAACGCATTAATCCTTTTTTGAGAGGCTTCAGCTTCTTGTATGAGTGAGGAAACCCACCCAATTGATGTTACCGGCCAGGTGAGCATGTTTACATACAAAATAAATTCTGCAATAGTCCCAATACTTTTAATGGTTCCGTTTATGTACATCATACCGCCAAAATAAATAACTACTAAATTACTTATACCAATCAGCGCAATCATTAAAGGGCCTAAAAGAGATTGGACTCTGGCTAAATCCAAACTTTTTGATTTACTTTCAGCAGCAATAGCATTCAAACTTTTACTGTACTGCTTTTCTAAAGTATATGCTTTAACAACTCGAATTCCTGAAAAAATTTCTTGTGTAAAATTAAATACAGTTGATAAATAATTTTGAAATAATGTACTTCTTGTATTAATTTCTTTGCTTAATTTAAAAACAATAAAGGCAAGTATGGGTAAGGGAACAACAGTGTATAATGTTAATATTGGGGAAACATTGAACATATAAATAATTACAACTATAAAACTAATAAGTGTATTAATTGTATACATCAAAGCAGGTCCAACATACTGTCTCACTTTAGCTACATCTTCACTTATTCGGTTCATTAAGTCACCCGTTCGATTTTGTTTATAGAATTTTTGATCTAAAACCTCGTAGTGTTTAAATATTTCATTTTTTAAATCAAATTCTACGTGTCGAGACATTACAATTAACGTTTGTCGCATTAAAAATCGCAAGGCGCCTGCAATTAATGTGGTGATTAGTATCCACATAATGTTTTGAAATAATTGATTTTTTATCAACTCACTACTTCCGCCATTTTTGTTAAAGTTTTCAATTGCTGTTATCGATTTGCTAATTAGTTTCGGGGTATATAATGAGAATATTTGGGAGGCAATTGTGATTGTAATTCCGATTAAAAATCGAAATTTATATTTGATAAAATATTTGTTTAAATATTGAAGTTCCTTCATTGATAATTGATAATATTAATTTTAAAGTACGAATTACTGTTAATTTTATAAATAATATTAAATTATAATATTCTTGTTATTAATTCGTTTTATTAACAATTTGACAATTATTTTAACTAAAATTCTTATTTATTGAATTTAATCCTATTTTTGCGTCAACTTTTATGAAAAAGTCTTAATTTATATTATTGTAAATGACTTCAGAAATTACGACACCAGCAGAACTAAAAAAAATAGACCCCGTTTTTGGTCAACTTTCGTTTGATAATCACGAACAAATTGTTTTTTGTAACGACAAAGATACAGGTTTAAAAGCAATTATAGGGATTCATAGTACAGTCATGGGACCTGCTCTTGGCGGGACTAGAATGTGGAATTACAATAACGAATGGGAAGCATTAAATGATGTTTTGCGTTTGTCAAGAGGAATGACATATAAGTCTGCTATTACTGGTTTAAACTTGGGTGGAGGAAAAGCCGTTATTATTGGTGATGCAAAAACTGATAAAACCCCGGAAATGATAACTTGTTTTGGAAAATTTGTAAATTCTTTAAGCGGGAAATATATTACTGCTGAAGATGTGGGTACAACCACAGAGGATATGGATCGAATTCATGAGGTTACCAAATTTGTAACAGGTATATCTATTGATAAAGGCGGGTCTGGTAATCCTTCGCCTGTTACTGCATATGGTGTATTTATGGGAATGAAAGCGGCTTCAAAGTATAAGTTTGGTTCCGATAGTTTAGATGGTAAACGTGTCTTAGTTCAAGGTAATGGCCATGTTGGTGAAACATTGATAAACTATCTAACTAAAGAGGGAGCGATAGTATTTGTTTCAGATATTCATCAAGAAAAAATGGAAAATATGGTTTCCAAATATGGTGCTAAAATATTTGAAGGAACCGACATTTATAGTGCCGACGTAGATATTTACGCTCCATGTGCACTTGGTGCTACTATAAATAATGAAACTGTTCATAAGATTAAAGCAAAAGTGATTGCTGGAGCAGCCAATAATCAATTAGAAATTGAATCTATTCATGGAAATATTTTACGAGAACGAGGCATTGCTTACGCTCCCGATTTTTTGATTAATGCTGGAGGAATTATTAATGTTTATGGTGAATTGGTTCACTATGTTAAAGGCGAGGCAATGCAAAAAACAGAGAATATTTACAATACCACACTTGAGATATTTAGTTTTGCTGACAAAAATAATATTACTACCCAGCAAGCCGCTATGAGAATAGCTGAAAATAGAATCGAAGCGCGCAAAAAAGAAAACGTATTTGCATAAAGGCATCGGAAATAATTACTATTTTTGCAACGCGAAAGATTTTCTTTCGCGTTGTTAATTTTTTAAAGTTCTTATACGTGTTAAACAGGAGACATATTCGTGTTAAAGTGATGCAATCTATTTATGCATTACATCAAAAAAATTCTGATGATATTGAAAAAGAAGAAAAATTCTTGCATCATAGCATAGATAGTATTCAGGATTTATATTTAATTATGTTGTCTTCTCTTGTTGAGATAAGAAAAAAGGAAGTGATATTCTTAGAGGCATCTAAAAACAAGCATCTAGCGTCTTCGGAAGACAAAAATCCAAATACAAAATTTATCAATAATGCAATTCTAAAATTACTTGAAGAGAATGCTTCGTTGCGTGATGCTTTAGAAAAAAGAAAGGTAAATAATTGGAAGAATAATGATGATTATGTGCTCATTTTACTCAGCGAACTTAAAAAAAGTGAATTATTTAATAAGTATATGAGTACACGAAATAGTTCATTTGAGGAAGACAAGAATTTTGTAGTAGACATGTTTACTGAAATAATAGCACCAAATGAAAAGTTATATGATTATTTGGAAGACAATAAATTAACCTGGATCGATGATATTCCTTTGGTTAATACCCAAATTCAGAAGCAGTTGAAAAAAATATCGACAGCCTCAAAATTTTCTGTAAGCCAATTGTTCAAAGATCATGAAGATGAGGAATTTGTTAGTTTGTTATTTAGAAAAACCGTTTTAAATGAGGTGGAGTTAGCCAGAGAATATGTAGATATGACTCCAAATTGGGATGTCGATAGAATTGCTGAAGTGGATACCATTATTTTAAAAATGGCTATCTGTGAGTTTCTTAATTTTCCTTCCATTCCAATTAAAGTAACAATAAATGAATATTTAGAGTTAGCAAAAGAATATTCAACCCCAAAAAGTAGTATTTTTATCAACGGAATTTTAGACAATTTGGTTAAAGAATTTCAAAAAGAAAATAAATTAAATAAATCAGGTAGAGGATTAATTCAAAATTAAAAAAAACAAATTATGGATCAGATAACACAATATTTACCGTTTATACTTATGTTCGTTGTAATCTATTTTTTTATGATTAGACCGCAACAAAAGAAAATTAAACAAGAGAAGGAATTTGAAACGGCATTGAAAGTTGGAGACAAGATTATTACTAAAAGTGGTTTTCATGGGAAAGTTTCTGAGTTGTCTGAAACAACAGTAGTAATTGAAACCATGGCGGGTAAATTAAAAATTGAACGGTCTGCAATTTCACTTGAATTGACAGCTTCACTAAATAAGAAAGCCTAATTCGCTGCCTATTTTGGTTTTGAAACGAATTAATTAGTTTGGAGAAACGATAATTTTTTGCGTTATTTTCTTTCCGTTTTTAGTTTCAATAGTTACAAAATATACCCCATTACTCAATTCAGAAGTAGAAATTTTGTGACTACTAGAAGGCTCTAACTTGGCTTTTTTGTAGATCAACTTACCCGTAATTTCGAATAATTGGATTTCTTTTATTTCTAAAATATTCGGATTTAAGATCGTCAATTCTTGTCTTGAATTGTTTTGAAGAATTGTAAAATTACTATTTATCTCTGCTGATGTTGAAGATAATGTGCCGTTTGTAAAAGTAATTTCAAAACGATTTTTATACAATCCCTCAGCAAGCGTTATTTCAAAATAATCATTTTTAATATCGTAGTAAGTTCCTGACAATTTATCAAATAGATAGATAGTATCAGTCTCATGAAAATTGATGATATCGCCAGCTGTAACTTTAAAATTGGTTTGGTTGTTTGTTTTTAAAGTAAATGGAATTCTTTTTTCGATATTAAAAGGAAGGGTTGTAATTACATATTCTTTGTAACCAGAATCAGATAAAGAAAAATAAGCGTCAATTGGCAAATTTGATTCATAGGATTCTGCATCCATTGCTCTATCATAACCATCTGTAGTGTTTGGGTTAAAACAAATTGTTAACTCTTTTGTAAATTGATTATTTACAAGGGTGTGAATTTTAATTTGTGGAACCAATTTCTTAGAAAATTGTGTATAATCAGTGCCGCTAAGATTTGGGATTTCAGTCCAATTTTCTGATGATGCCGATGATGCCGAAAGTTTATTAAACTCTGATTCGTTTAAGGCACCTTCTTTAACAAAAGTCCTATAGCTATTTTTCATGATAGCGTTGCCATTCGTAGTGCCTTCAATCATAAAACCTTGTCCAATCGGGCAAAACATCCGTTTGTAGAGTGAAGTTCCTCCAGCAGAACCTTGGGTGTTTAGGGAGCCATCCGCATTATATGTATTCCAAGAGGCATTGTTATAAGTTCCAGGACTATACACATTGGTGTTGTTTGGAACATAAATTCCGTATCCACCAATATATTGAACCAGTATATGAGAAGTTGCTGGCTTTTCGTGTTCCCAAAAATAAGCATTTCCATTAATAACATTTGTGCCTCCGACTGAGAAAGTTCCGTTAGTATAGTTGATCGTATAGCCGCTATTTTCCAATAAGAATAAATTTAAATTAATTGCTGA
>CAMDSN010000055.1 GCA_945907225.1 Flavobacterium psychrophilum
AAGCCAATTTTATTATTAGCAACATTGAAACTCATACCATAAATATTCACTTCAAATTTTTTAGATAAGTTAGAAAATTCGGCTGGGTTTAAATCGCCATTCAAAATACCAACTCGATCTGAGGTACTAATACCCGCAAAATGATCTTGTGAAAATGCAGAAAATCCTAATAATAATACTAAAGTAATTATTGTAGTTCTCATAAATTTATTTTTTATAATTAAACATTTAAAAGTATAAAATAATTTTTGAAATATTATTATTATTAAAAAAATTAAATAGCTCCCCAAATTTTGTCATTGGGAGTAGGAGCAATTAGTTCAATAGTCACTTTTGTAACTGGGTGAATGAAGTTCAGTTTTCGGGAGTGTAGATGAATGCCACCATCTGTATTGCTGCGTTCAAAACCGTATTTTAAGTCGCCTTTAATTGGGGAGCCTATAGCGGCTAATTGCGCTCTAATTTGGTGATGCCTTCCGGTGTGAAGATTTATTTCTAGCGCAGAATAGTTATCTAATTGTTTTAGTAGGGTGTAGTCTAAAATTGCTTTTTTACTAGCTTCAACTTCTTTTATATGCGCTTTAGAAGTGTTGTTTTTTTCGTTTCTTTTTAAAAAATGAACTAAAGTGTCTTGCTCTTTCTCTGGTTTGTTTTTTACAATGGCCCAATAGGTTTTTTGAGTTTCTCTGTTGCTAAACATTTCATTTAAACGAGTTAATGCTTTCGAAGTTCTAGCAAAAACTACAATTCCAGTGGTAGGGCGGTCTAATCGATGCACTACACCAAGAAATACTTCGCCGGGTTTCTTATATTTTTCTTTGATGTATTCTTTAACTACTTCCGACAAAG
This sequence comes from Flavobacterium psychrophilum, assembly GCA_945907225.1. GTDB lineage: Bacteria > Bacteroidota > Bacteroidia > Flavobacteriales > Flavobacteriaceae > Flavobacterium > Flavobacterium psychrophilum_Q. The sequence goes on from CAMDSN010000055.1 coordinate 850, forward strand.
GTATATCTCCGGTTTTATCTCCCTGAACTATATCACCAACACGCTTGTTAATAGCTATGATATGATTGTCTTCGTGAAGAATCTGGAGATTGTCTTTATTTGAGACTACTTTCATTTTCAAATTTTCAAATTACCTAAATTTTCAAATTCGAATTAATATTGCTCATTCTTATTTGGGAAATCTTTTGACTTAACATCAGCAACATAATTCCCTATGGCTTTAGTCATTTGGTCGTATAAATTTAAATATCGTCTCAAAAATCTTGGACTAAATTCATTGTTCATTCCAAGCATATCATGAATGACCAATACTTGTCCATCTACACCGCCTCCTGCCCCTATACCAATTACTGGGATTGAAATTGTTTTGGCAACTTTTTCGGCTAGTTTGGCTGGTATTTTTTCAAGTACTAAAGCAAAACACCCAAGTTTTTCTAAAAGTTTGGCATCTTCTAAGAGTTGATCTGCTTCTAAGTCCTCCTTGGCGCGAACGGTGTATGTGCCAAATTTGTATATAGACTGTGGCGTTAATCCCAAATGTCCCATTACAGGAATTCCGGCGTTTAATATCCGTTTTATACTTTCTTTAATTTCGTTACCTCCTTCAAGTTTTACTGCGTGAGCACCACTTTCTTTCATAATTCGTATGGCAGACCTAAGCGCTTCTTTTGGATCCGATTGGTAACTTCCAAACGGCAAATCTACAACAACGAGCGCTCGTTCTATAGCACGTACTACACCTGAGGCGTGATAAATCATTTGATCTAGTGTGATGGGTAGCGTAGTTTCATGACCTGCCATTACATTGCTCGCAGAGTCGCCAACCAAAATTACATCAACACCAGAAGAATCTACAATTTTAGCCATAGTATAGTCATAGGCGGTTAGCATAGATATTTTTTCACCATTGACTTTCATATCAATTAGTGATTTTGTGGTAATTCTTTTGTAATCTTTTTTTGCAGTAGACATCCTTGATTTGTTTTAGAATTGCAAAAGTATTAAATCTATTTTTGATGTAACAAAAGATAGTTGCTTAATCTTAAATTATAGTACTTTTGTATAAATATAATCCCAAATTTCTATTTATGTTTCTATTTTTTTAGAACATATAACTTTAATTTATTATCCGAACGATATGTCTAAAATATTAATAATTGAAGATGAAGCGGCCATCCGCAGAGTTTTAACAAAGATACTTTCAGAGGAAAGTGAAACCTATAGTGTTGATGAAGCCGAGGATGGAAAATTAGGTTTTGAAAAAATCAAAAATGAAGATTATGATTTAGTACTTTGTGATATTAAAATGCCAAAAATGAGTGGCGAGGAATTACTTGAGGCGGTGAAGAAGATCAAACCCGAAATTCCTATCGTTATGATATCTGGTCATGGAGATTTAGAGACTGCAGTGAATACTATGCGGCTTGGGGCTTTTGATTACATTTCAAAGCCACCCGATTTAAATAGATTATTAAATACGGTTCGTAATGCTCTTGATAAGAAACAACTGGTTGTTGAAAATAAGATCCTGAAGAAAAAAGTATCTAAAAATCACGAAATAGTTGGGTTTAGTGAGCCTATCAATCAAATTAAACAAATGATTGAAAAAGTTGCTCAAACCGATGCAAGAGTTTTAATCACGGGTGCTAATGGCACAGGAAAGGAGTTGGTTGCTCATCAGTTACATGAAAAAAGCGAACGTGCTTTTGCCCCAATGATAGAAGTTAATTGTGCAGCGATACCCTCAGAATTAATAGAAAGTGAACTTTTTGGTCATGTAAAAGGAGCTTTTACTTCTGCTGTAAGAGATAGAGCTGGTAAATTTGAAGCTGCCGATGGTGGCACAATTTTTTTAGATGAAATTGGCGACATGAGTCTTTCTGCTCAAGCAAAAGTACTGCGTGCCCTTCAGGAAAATTTAATTCAAAGGGTTGGTGCCGAAAAAGACATCAAAATTAATGTAAGAGTCATTGCTGCTACCAACAAAGATTTAAAAAAAGAAATTTCTGAGGGAAGATTTAGAGAAGATTTATATCATAGATTAGCAGTGATTTTGATTAAAGTTCCCGCATTAAACGAACGTAGGGAAGACATTCCTCTGTTGATATCCCATTTTACTGCGAAAATTGCTGAGGAGCAGGGAAGTTTGCCTAAATCTTTTTCCAAACAAGCAATTAATTTATTACAAGACTACGATTGGACAGGTAACATTAGAGAGCTTCGAAATGTTGTTGAGCGATTGATAATACTAGGGAGTGATGAGATTACAGAAACAGATGTAAACCTTTTTGCAACCAAATAAATGAAGCTTATACAAGTAAAGTTTAGAAAAAAAAATAGTGATATTCTATTAAAAAACACTCATGCAGTTAAAAAAAATTAATTCAAATCTTCAAAAAGCCCTACAGGAAAATGGCTTGCTTGAGCCAAATCAGATGCAGTTGGAAACCTTTTCAACCATTAAAAGTGGTGCCGACGCGGTTATTCAATCGGAAGAAGGAAGCGGCAAAACAACAACTATCGTTTTTAACGTTATTCAAAAATTAGAAAAAACAATTGATGAGAGTACGAGAGCCCTAATTATTGTGGAGAGCAAAGAAAAAGTTATGGCAATGGAAGCTCTTTTTTTAAATTATGGCGTTTATACCGATTTGAGTATTTTGGGAGTTCATGACAAAGGCGATATCGATTACGATAAAAATGTGGTTTCTATGGGATTAGATATTTTAATTGGAACACCAAATAAAATCAATGCTATGTTCTCATCTGCTGGTTTTAATAGTAATACAATTAAGCTGTTGATTGTAGATGATGCCGATGTTTTATTTAGAAATAGGATGGATGCAGTAGTGCTAAGATTATCTAATAGTATTGAAAAAACGCAGCGCCTGTTCTTTTGCTCACAAATAACTGAAAGAGTAGAATCGCTTGCAGATAAAATAATGATTGAACCTCTTTTCTTCGAGATGGGTGATTAATAAAAAATACCTTTTGGGTGTAGTTAATCAAAATCTTTTATAAAATAATAGGTCAAAGTAAATTAACTAATAACGAAAATAATATAGCTCTTAGTTTATTTTGTAATGGGGTTTACTTTATAAATATAAATTCGGAACAAACAAATCAAACTATTAAAATAGTAAAACAATAAAATATGGGTTTAATAAAAATATTCTCAGGAGAAGAAATACTCGCCAAATCATTAAAGCAAAATTTAGAAGATGCTGATATTAATGTTGTGATCAGAAGCAATAATCAAGCTACTGTTCTATCAAGTATCCAAACTCAAAAAGCGGTAGAGTTATTCATTCAAGAAATCGATTTTGGGAAAGCAAATTCAATAATTGAATTATTTAGGTTAAGTATTTGAGGTGAAAAAAATAGTAAGAGCATTTCCTTTTTTATTTTTCATCCTCCTTTTGGATCGTTTTTTCTTTTTGCCAGGAAGAATGGATGCGACTTGGGGATTCGAAAAAGGAATTAATATGGGAGATTCAATTTACATTCGACAATATTGAAATCAACAATAATTTTGAAATTAAAATTCAGAAAGCTGGAGAATTAAATGAGTGTTATCTTTTGGGATGTTACTTTGGCAACTTGTATTTGCTTGATTCACAAATGTTAAAATACACAAAGTATTCGGAATTAGAGGAAAACATTTTTCTGAATTAACTTTTAAAAATCTTCAAACGACTAACCAGGACAGTAATAAATATTCCAAAAATGCCAATAATGGCAAATGAATATTTCAAACTTGTAAGTTCTGCAATAAATCCTATCAATGGCGGACCAATTAAAAAACCTATAAAACTAATACTCGAAACGAGGGTTAGTGCAATACCTGTAGGTACTTTTTGATTGTTTCCTGCAACATTAAAAATAATAGGAACCACATTGGAAACACCAAAACCAACTACCATAAAAGCAATGGTGCACGGAATTAAGTAGGGAAATAAAATGGCACTGTATAATCCTGCAGAAATAATAATACCACTTGCCATGCCACAAAAACAAATAACACCCAGCCAAAGCAATGTTTTATCAGGGTTTTTGAAAAAAGAATAATTGGATTTCGTTTCTTCCTGATTCGATTTTACATTGATGATATACTTACAGTTAGTACTAATCAGAAGAATCACAAAAATTAAAGCTATAGAAAAATGCTCTAATGGACTCAATTCAAAAGCAAGCATCATAATTCCGACTAGAGCACCAAAAAATCCGGCTAAACTCCAAGAACGATGAAACGAACCCATAATAGGTTTGTCATACAATTGTTGGGTATAAACACCTTGTGTATTTAATGCTATGGTACAAAAATTACCAACGAAACCAAATAAGAATAATTCACCACCTAATTGCCATTCCGATTTTGCAGCTCCTAGCAATGGAAGACAAATAGCATAGCTTAATAGTCCCAAGATTGAAATTTTATGACTACCATATTTGGCAACTATTCTACCAGAAATAGGCATCGCTATTAACTGTCCGATAGGCAATGCAAAAAGTAAGGTTCCCAATTCGGCTTCACTTAATTGCAATATCGATTTGATATCCGGAATTCGGCTTGCCCAAGTCGAAAAACAAAATCCCATGCCAAAGAAAAACAATGAAGTTGCTAATCTAATCCTATTGAGATAAGATTTTTTGGCTTTTCTATAATCCTTCTTGATCTTGGCTTTGGGTAAAATTTGGCTAAAAAACTATAATCTAGTAAAGGCATATTTATAAATCTTAGTTTAAAAGTAACCAAAATCCTTTATGAAAAGAAAGCATTCTTTACGGCAAGACGCGTTTTAAACCAATAACAACGTTATTGTTATTATTTTACAATGAATTTTTTAACTGCCTTTGTGCCATTACCTGATAATTCAATCAGATACATTCCTGTTTGTGCTTGCAACTGAATATTTTCTACCCAATTTCCACCATTAAAAATCGGTTGGCTTTGGTAAATTTTACGGCCACGGATATCATAAACGGTTAATTCATATAATCCACTTAAGGTATTGGTTTGAATAGAAAAGGATCCGTTATTTGGATTTGGAGAAATGGTGAAATCAATTCCGGCTGTAAAATTAGCGGCTGACAATGCTGGTACTACGCGACAAAGGTTCAAACTCCAAGAATTAATAAAACCACCGTCTAATGGAAATTCATCATAAACTTCAAGTTGCCACACTCCAAAACTTGATTCGCCGGCCAGCGTACTCAATAATGTTTCCGGTTTTATTGTTCCTGAAATTACCGGCGTTCCGTTGCAACTTAAAATCATACCATTATCTGCAAAAGTAGCGGCAGCGTCATCTGCATCACCACATTTGTGACTAAAGAGATTGATTATTGTTCCGGAGGGACTAATTAATTTAACAGCAATGTCAGTCATCCAAGTGTGTGAAATATCGAGTGAAACAGTAGCCCTTTCGATATCAAAATTTTCTGCAATGTTTAAAGTAGAATTAACTGTAGCTAAATCTTCTGAAGGAATAACTACTGGAATATTTGCTGAAGCAAAATTAGTGCAAACAAAATCACCCGTAGTAAATTGAGAAACAGCACTTAAATTTCCGTTACAAGCGTTATTTCCCGGCCGAACTCGCCAATAATACAAAGTGGCTTGATTCAAACCGGATGCAGTGTATGCATTTGTTGAGGTAATTGCCGAAGAGATAATATTTGTAAATGCGAAATCGGTGGCAATTTCAATGGTGTATTGTGAAGCATTGGCATCAGCTGACCAAGTAAAATCAGGCGAAAATCCTATTCCGGTTTCATTGTTTATTGGACTATTCAAGACTAGTGTTTCAAAAGTATTACTAAGCAGATTCAAATAAACTGAAGCCGTTTTGGTTATAGAACCCGAGACCGCAGAAACAGTCAGCGGATAAAAACCAACAGGTGCATTTTGTGTGTTGGTTAAAGTCATGGTAACCGTTCCGTTTTCACTGATTGAAGTTGGAGAAAAAGTAGCAGTTATTCCTGAAGGTATACCTGAAACTGAAAAATTTGTTGTACCCGTAAATCCGGAAATAGTTTCGTAATCAAAGGTATAATTCACTGTCGCTCCAAAACATGCAGCAACATTTTGTTGCCCATTAGCTTCAAATAATAGGGTTGCTGTAGATGAGGATATAGTAAAATTTTGATTGGATACATCATAAAAAATATTACCGTGTCCGCGCATCATTATTCGATTGGCATTTCCTAATAAATTGGGAACAGTAATCGTTTCACTTCCATCATTTGGAACATTCAAAGCAAGCGGAATCGAAAAAGTAAGTCCGCCATTGGTTGATAATAAAATGTCTACATTCGCTGCATTGACGCCATTGGCAGTAGTTCCGGCCACATTCCAAGTAACGGCTTGATTGGAAGCTGCAACCCAATTCACAGCAGTGTTTGGCGTTGTAATTAAAAAAGGTCCGGCAGTATTTGATACAGTAACTTTCATAAAATCGGTCACAGATTCGCCTCCGTTGATGTTGTTGTCACGTACAGTAAAAGCAAAATTGAATTCTCGTCCTACATTGGAAATCACTTCCCAAGTTGGTGCTAAATTGTTGGCCAAAACATCTGAAAGTTGTGGTAAGTAACGCACAGGAATATCAGTGATGACCTGCGGTTTAAAATTTGGTCCTAAGGTGGCATTCGCTACCGGTGGCTGTAAAGAAATTTGGCGGTCATACTGTTCCCAAGTATAAGTTAGTGCATCATTATTAGCATCAGTAGCGTTTCCGGTTAATATAAAAGCCGTTCCTTTTGGAATAGTATAATCTGTTCCTGCATTGATTACGGGCGGTGTATTCATGTTTGAAGTGTTTGTAATGCAACTTCCACCACCACCATTGATAGTATTGCGAATTTGTGCGATACTGCCAGCGAAAAATTGGGCATCTGAATTGCTTTGGATATTGGGATCACAAATTCCGGCGTAAGCCATTATAGAACTTCCGCTTCCAGGTTCGTATGACCAATTACTATCGCGATTGCCACCACATTCGTTGTTAAAAGTATGCGCTGCACCAAACTGATGACCCATTTCGTGAGCCACATAATCAATATCAAAAGGATCTCCAACCGGAGAACTAAGACCGGTAGCGCCAAATGCTTTTGCCCCATTAGCACAGGGTTGACCGCCACCTAATCCACCACCGGATGTGCCTACACCATGCCCGAAATCATAATTGGCTGTACCAATAATGGCATCAAGGGTTTCCTGTGTTTCCCCAATCAGAGCGCCAACATCGTCATTAGTCAAATCATCGGTATCAATAAAAATTACGTCATCTTCATTGGGAATCAATTGTAAAAAAACCGATAAATCACGTTCGAACATCGAGTTGACACGCGTAACGGTAACTGTCACCGCAGCTAAAACCGCCGCTTTTTTTTGGGCCAAAGTTCCCGACTGAAGTCCGGCTGCAGCAATGTGGAATGCCGAATACTCCACTGTAGTTACTATCCCGGTGCGATACGTTCTGTAAACACCATTGTCTTGAGGTTGTGCGCTGATTTCATCAATATTTAATTTAGATTGTATGTCAGCTGTGTGGCATTGAAATATTGTAGGAGTTGTCAATCCTTCACGCAAATAACTCACATAATAATTACCGTCTTTTGAATAAGGTTCGATATACGAAGTGCCATTATTAACCGCAAGCGTCATAGTGTGAAGTCCGAATAAAGTTACGCTAAAGCGAATGACAGCAGAAAGATTTTCAACGCCTTGTCCAACATACGATTTATTATCAGGATAGCGAGCAGCCAAATCAGGATGCATCACCGGTGCTTCGTAAATGCGAAAATTTTGCATTTTTCCATTCCCATCCGGAAAAGGTAAAATTACCGTTGAGTTTTGCCCTCGCATTGGAGCATTTTGAAGTGCTTGTTTAAAAGCAGCAAGATCGAGTTTGAAGTAATGTTCCGTTTTCGGAATGGAAACCCTTTCCTTTTTGCCTGAAACTGATGTCTCGGTTGGCGAAACTTTTTGCCATATTTCTTGGGCATTCGCATTCAAGATCAAAAGAAAGAACAAAAGCGTAAGTAGTTTTTTTTTCATTATAGGTTTTTTGAAGAAGCTAAGATATGAATTTATGTTGATTTTCATGATTAAATAAACATTGTCAATACTAGTTTCTATACTATCTTTGCCGCTTCAAAATTCAACAATTCACATGATTACACTTAACGATAT